>NZ_JBHWIE010000049.1:0-39032 GCF_042732085.1 Actinosynnema sp. NPDC059797 | reverse complement strand
GTTTTCCCTCGCCTCGACACCCGGTTTGGTCAGCTTCGCCGCCGCCGTGCGGAGCGGCGGCGAAGCCGACCTGGTGTGGCGGCACGTCCAGCGGCTCGCCGGCGGGCTCCCGGTGGTCGTCGCACCGTCGGACGCCGAGCAGGTCCACGCGGCGTTGTCCTCTCTCGTAGCGGATCCGGCGGGAGGACTCGGCGTGCTGCGTGCGATGGCCAACCGACCGGGCACGGTGGTCGTGGTCGACTGCGGGCGCGTGGACCCGGGTTCGCCAGCGCTGCTGGCCGTGCGGGTGTCCGACACCGTGGTGCTGCTGTCGAAGGCTCACGCCGAGGACCTGGCGCACCTGCCACGGCGGTTGCCCGCAGTCGGCCGGTGGAGCCCACACCCGGTGCTGCTGCTGGTCGGTGAGGGCTATGGCGAGGCGGAGATCGCCCGCGAACTGGGCGTAAACCCGCTGGGACGGGTGCCGCACGACCCGCAAGGCGCTGCTGTGCTGTGCGGCCGGCCAGCCGCACCGCGCCGGAGACGACACCACCCCTCGCGCTCTGCATTGGGCCGGTACGCGCACGAGGTCGCCGTCGAACTGGCCACCCGGCAACAGACTTTCGCCCTCGTTCCACATAGGACGGATCCCGCCAGCCCGCCGACCCCGGCCGCCGCCCTGGACATGGTCCCGGGCATCCCACCTGCGGCGATCTCACCGTACGGCCTCCGTCCAGCGCCGGACGCCCTGAGAGGAGGTCGGGTGTCATGACCTGTCCGAACGGGCTGCAGCACCGGGATGTCGACGGTCATGCGATGGACTTGCCGGCGATCATCTCCAGGCTGCGCGAGTACCTGCGGGAGCGGTTGAACGCCGAGCTGCCGGGGCGGGTGGTCGATCAGCAGGACCGCACCGGTACAACCGCCACTCGCGAGGCCCGGCGTGAGCTGGCGCGCGGCCTGCTTGACGAGGCGTTGCGGGTGCACGCCGAGCAGGAGTTGGCATCGGGCCGCCGGTTGCTGCCCCGGGAGGTCGAGCAGCGGGTGGTGGCCGAGGTGGTCAACGAGGTGTTCGGGATGGCGGGGTTGCAGCCGTTGCTGGACGACCCTGCCGTGGAAACCGTCAACGTCAACCGGTTCGACCGGGTGTTCGTGCAGTACAGCGATGGCCGACGCGTCCGGGTCGGGCCGGTCGCGGGTTCCAATGAGGAGTTGACCGATCTGGTTCGGCTGTTGGCCGCCCGTGCGAGTAGTCAGGAGCGGCGGTTCGACCAGGGCTCTCCGGCGGTCAACCTGCAGTTGCCCGGTGGTGAACGGCTGTTCGCGGTGCTGGGGCTGACCGCGGGTGGGGTGACGGCGTTGTCGATCCGTCGCCACGGCTACCTCACCGTCACCCTGGCGGAGCTGCGTCGCCGGGGCACGGTGGATCCGGGTCTGGAGGCGTTTCTGCGGGCGTTGGTGCGGGCGCGCAAGAATGTGCTGATTACCGGTGGTACCGGTGCGGGCAAGACCACGTTGCTGCGGGCGTTGGCCTCGGAGATGGATCCGCTGGAGCGGATCGTCACCGTCGAGGACGCCTTCGAGCTGGGGCTGGACCACGATCCGGACATCCACGCCGACGTGACCGCCTTTCAGGCCCGCGAGCCCAACGTCGAGGGCGAGGGTGCGGTTTCCCAGGCCGAGTTGGTGCGCTGGGGTCTGCGGATGTCGCCGGACCGGGTGATCGTCGGTGAGATCCGGGGCCCGGAGGTCGTTCCGATGTGCAATGCCATGTCGCAGGGCAACGACGGCTCGATGGCCACCCTGCACGCCTCCAGCTCGCGCGTCGCGTTCACACGGCTGGCTTCCTATGCCGCCCAGGGGCCTGAGCGGCTGCCGTTGGAGGCGACGAACCTGTTGGTCGCCTCCGCGGTGCACTTCGTGGTGCACCTGGCCCGCGCCGCCGATGACCGCAGAATCCGGGTGGTGTCCTCGATCCGGGAGGTCGTGGGCGCCGACGGTCCGCAGGTGGTCTCCAACGAGGTCTACCGTCCCGGCCCCGACCGGCGCGCCCGGCCCGTGGCCGGGGCACTGCGCGGTGACACCCTCGACGACCTGGTCGAGGTCGGCTTCGACCCCGGTGTGCTGGAGAACCCCGAGGGCTGGTGGACGTCATGATCATCGCGGCGAACCTCACCCGGAGTTCCACCACGGCCACTGCGGCGCTGCTCGGCGTGGGTGCCGGGATCGGACTGCTGCTGGTCGTCCTAGGCTGGCGCGGCACCGATCCGAACCGGTCCCGCCGGACCCTCACGCGCCCTGCGGGCGTGGTGGACCGGCGCCGGACGCTGCGCCTGGCGCTATCGGTCGCCGCTGCGGTGGTGACCGGTCTGCTGACCGGCTGGATGGTCGGCGCGGTGCTGGCCGGGCTCGCGGTCTGGGCGTTGCCGCGGGTGCTGGGCCGCGATCCCGGGCACGCCCGCCGGGTGGCGCGCATCGAGGCCATCGCCTCGTGGACGGAGATGCTGCGCGACACGCTGTCGGCCGCTGCCGGGTTGGAGCAGGCCGTTCTGGCCACCGCTCCACTGGCCCCTGCCGCGATCCGCGAGGAGGTCGGCGAGCTGGCCGCCGGGATCGAGAACGGCCGGCGCCTGGTGCCCGCGCTGCGCAGGCTCGGCGAGCGCTTGGACGACCCGGTCGGTGACCTGGTCATCGCCGCGCTGCTGCTGGCGGCCGAGCAGCAGACCCGCCGGTTGGCCGAGTTGCTCGGCTCGCTGGCCGATGCCGCCCGCGGCCAAGCCTCGATGCGGATGCGCGTGGAAGCCGGACGGGCCCGCATCCGGACCTCGGTGCGGGTCATCGTCGGCACCACGTGCGCGTTCGCGGTCGCGGTGGTGCTGCTCAACCGCGCCTACATGAGCGCCTACGACAGCGTGACCGGGCAAATCGTGCTGCTGGGCATCGGGGCGCTGTTCGCCTCCGGTTTCGCCTGGCTGGCCCGCATCGCCCGGGTCACCCAGCCTGACCGCTTCCTGTCCACCACCGCCGAGCACGACCCGACCGGCGGCCGGCGGGTGCTCGCGGTCACCGGAAGGCAGGGGTAAACGCCGTGATCACCTCCATCGCCCTGGGCATCGGATTCGGAATCGGCCTGTGGGCCCTGGCGGTCTACCTGTTCCCGCCCCGTCCCGCCCTCGGCGCGGTCCTGGCCCGCGCCACCGCGCCACCGGCGCCTGCGCCGATTCTGGCCACCGACGACAGCGGCTGGGCGACGCGGCTGGGTCGTCCCGCCGTCGCCCTGCTGCGCGCCTTCGGCCTGCCCGGCCTACGCCTGGCCCGCGACCTGGCAGTTGTCGGCCGCTCGACCACGGCCTACCTGGCGGAGAAGGCCACCCTCGCCGTAGCCGGCCTGCTGCTGCCGGTCCTGCCGACCGTGGTGCTCGCGGTGACAGGTCCGGGGTTGGGCTTGCAGTTCCCGATCGCCTCCGGGTTCCTGCTGGCCGCGATGGGGTTCGTCCTGCCCGATCTACGAGCTCGCTCGCAGGCCGCCAGGCTGCGGGTGGGGTTCCGCCACGCCCTGTCGGCCTACCTGGACCTGGTGTGGATCACCCTGGCCGGGGGAGCCGGGGTGGACAGCGCCCTGGGCGACGCGGCGACCATCGGCCGCGGCTGGGCCTTCGAGCAGATCCACGGCGCCCTGGACACCGCCCGCCTGACCCGCACGACCCCATGGGCCACGCTGCGCCGGCTGGGGGAGGAGCTGGACGTCACCGAGTTGGCCGAGCTCGCCGCCTCGGTCAGCCTGGCCGGCACTGAGGGCGCCAAGGTCCGAGCCTCGCTGGCCGCCAAGGCGCAGGCCTTGCGAACACATCAGATCACCGATGCGGAGGGCGAGGCGCAGGCCGCGACCGAGCGCATGTCCTTGCCCGTGATGGCGTTGTTCCTCGGGTTCCTCGTCTTTATCGCCTTCCCCGCCCTGGCCGGGGTGCTCAACGGGATGTGAACGTCGGTCAGAGCAGGTGATCAGACCGCGCAGTCTTGCCGGAACCGAAGGAGATGATTGCCGTGTTGAGGCGACGTCGTTGCTCTGCCTGTGGCTCAGGTGTCGGCTGGGCCCAGTTCCTGATCGAGTCGTTCGCGCCAGTCGCCGTGCTCCAGACCGGCGCTGACGAGCACGTCGCGCCAGTCCGAGTTGGCCTGGGCCAACGCTTCACGCAGTCGCGAGAGGTCGCCGTTGGCCAGCAGGACGATCGCTGCCTGTATGCGTTCTTTGCCGTCCGGGGTGGTCCTCTCGTCCCAGGGGCCGTCGGCGAGCAGGTTGAGGACTCCGTTCGCGGAACCCGGCTCCGGGAAGTCCCGGCGTATCCGTCTCATCAAGCGGGTTTCTTCTGCCATCAGGCGATCGTGTCAGACGCGGGAGCCGCTGTACGCGGATCACCTGCATCCGAGGTGTTGGCCGCAGCCCTCACAACATCACCCGACTTCCGGGGCTGCCGACCTACAAGACCGCTCAAGAACTCGACGGGCAGGCACGACCCGGTACGGACACCGCGAACGGAGCAACGACGAGGAGGAACGGAAATGTTGTCGCAACTGAAAGCGTGCTGGACAGTGATGCGAGCCCGGTGGCAGGAACTGCGCAGACTGCCCGATGCCGGGTACTCCACGGAAGCCGTCCTGGTGACCGCGCTTCTCGTGGTGGCCGCGCTGGCGGTGATCGCGATCGTAGTCGCCAAGGTCACCGAGAAGGCCAACGGGATCACGATGTGATGGCCATGGCACCCGAGGATCGCCTTCACGGGCGACCAGTACGGCATGGCCGTCGTGTTCGACGGGCACTGTGCGGGGACGGCGGAGCGGTCGGCGCGGAGTTGGTGATCGCCACCCCGCTGCTGTTGCTGATGCTGCTGGCGATCGTGCAGTTCGCGCTGTGGTCGCATGCCACCCACATCGCCCAGGCCGCCGCCTCGCAAGGACTGGCCGCGGCCAGGGCGCAGAACGGGACCTCGGCGTCGGGAACGGCGAGCGCGCGGCAGCTGCTCGACCAGCTCGCCGAGGGCCCGCTGCGGGGCACCGTCGTCAGCGCCGACCGCGGGGCGGCTACGGCGTCGGTGCGCATCAGCGGGACCGCGACCCCGGTGGTGCCGTGGTTGCACCTGCCCGTGCACGCCGAGGCCGTCGGACCGGTCGAGCGCTTCGTCCCCGACCTGGCAGGAGGGTGAGGATCCGATGGCCGCATCACCCACGACGCCCGGCCCGCCCGAATCGGGCCACAGCCGCCGACGGGCCGGTCAGTGGATACGGCCGGTGTGGTGGCGGACCGATGACGGCTCCGTGGCCGCCGAAGTCACCCTCGTCACGCCGTTCCTGGTCATGTTGCTGGTGTTCGTCGGGGTGGTGATCCACCGGGGTGTAGACGCGCGCATCCGCCTCGACGACGTCGCCCACCAGGCAGCCCGCGCCGCCGGCCTCGAACGCACCCCGACCGCCGCCATCGCCGCCGCTCAGTCCACCGCCGCCAGCGCGCTGGAGCAGGCCGGAGTGGCGTGCACGTCGCTGTCTGTGGCCACGTCCACCAGGAGTTTCCGGCCCGGCGGCACGGTCAGCGTGACCGTGTCCTGCCAGGTGGACTTCGGCGACGCGCTCATCCTCGGCGTACCCGGCGGCACGACGCTCTCGGCCGGCGCGGTCGAACCAGTCGACCTGTGGCGCTCCACGGCAACCACCGGGAGCCAGGCATGACCCGCAGAGGCCACCACGCCCAACGTGGCAGAGGGCCGACGTGGCGCAGGCGGGCCGAGTGGTGGCGTGCCGACGAGGGGCAGGTGACCGCGTTCGTCGTGGTGCTCACCACCGGCATCCTCGCCCTGGCTGGCCTCACCCTCGACGGTGGTCTCGCGCTGGCTGCGAAAGTGCGGGCCGGTGGTCAGGCCGAGGCCGCCGCCCGCGCCGGAGCCCAGGCCGTCGACCTGGTCGCCTACCGCGGCGACGGAACCGTGCGGCTGGTGCCCGCGCAGGCGGTCGCCGGTGCCCTGGCGTACCTGGCCGCCGAGGGCGCCACCGGCACCGTGACCGTCTCCGGTGACACCGTCACGGTCACCGTGACCGCCACCCAACCCACCCAGCTGCTCGGCCTGGTCGGCATCGGCTCGATCCGGGTTCACGGCCGGGGCAGTGCCCGTCCGCAGCGCGGGGTGACCGCGATCGAGCCCTGACCACACCCGCCTGGTCACCGTGAACAGGCACCCGAGACGAGGAGCGCAGCACCATGGCGACACTCGAGGAAATCCGCCGACGCGTTGAGCAGACCGACGTCGCCCGCAGCGCGCGGCGGGCCGCCGCCGCACAGCAGGTCGGCCAACTCGCCCAGCGCCGCGCCGCCATCCTCGACCAACTCCACGACGTCGAGCGCGAGCTCGGTGACGTGCTCGCCGAGGCCCAGGACGTCATCGGCGTCGACGAGCTGGCCGAGTTCACCGAGCTCAAGCCCGCCGACCTCACCGCCTGGCTCGCCGGCCGCAAAACCGGCCGCGGCAAGCGCCGAAAGGCCACCAGCACCTCCGGCACCCACAGCGCCACGCGCCGCGGTCCGGGATCGACGACATCGGCGACGCCCGGCCAAGCATCTGCTCCACACCAGGGTCCGGCCGCAGCCGGGCCGCTGGACCCTCCCGGGCGACTGGTCGCGCAGGCGAACTGACCAGGTCCGCCTTTCCGTCGGTTCGGCTGGATCCGCGCACGACGTCCTGCGTGGAGTTCCTGTTCTGCTTAAGGAAACGAGCACGTCATGACGGCACCACCGCACCCTTCCCGCCGACAACCGCCTCGACGGTGCCGAGCGCGCGGTCGGGCGTGGCGCGGCGCCGAACGAGTGCTCGGGGTGTTCGCGGGGCTGGTGCGCGCAGTGACCGCCGCCGTCGTCCTCGCGGCGCTGCTGGTGGGAACGCCGTGGGCGCTGACCCGGTTCGTCGGCTGGCCGCTGCCCGACCACCCGCCCTCCTGGGCGGAGGTCCAGAGTGTGCTGCTCGACCCGATGACCGCGACGTTCCTGCTGGACGTCGTCGCCTGCCTGGCCTGGTCGGCGTGGGCTTTGTTCGTCCTGGGCGTCGCCCACTGCGCGATCGGCCTCGTTCGCGGCGTGCGACTGCCGGAGCTGTCGGCGGCCGGACCGGTGCGTCGGATCGCGGCCGCGCTCGTCGGCGCGGTCCTGGTCTCCCTCCTCGGCCAGCGGGCCCACCTCCCCGCCGCACCCCTGCCTTCCGCCGGGCCCGGCGGCACCGAGATCGTCGCAACAGCCCCGGCCTGGAGCCAGGCACCCGAGCGATCGACAGTGCAGGTTCGCCCGGCCGTCTACACCACGCCGCACCGGACGGCATCCGGTGTCGCCGCCGAGCAGTCGGCCCGCGCGAAGTCCGCCGTGGTACTCGCCTACGACCCCGAGACAGGCGTGTACGACTCGCTGTGGCGCATGGCCGAACGCACGCTGGGCGACGGCAACCGCTGGCCGGAGATCTACCAGCTCAACAAAGGCAAACCACAACCGGGCGGCGGCACCTTCACCCAGCCCAGCCTGGTGTTCCCCGGCGAAGAGATGGCCCTGCCCGACGACGCCACCGTGCCCGCGACACCTCCCGTTCGATCCTCTCCACGGCCCGTGCCGGCACCCCCGACCGCTCCTGCGACACCTCCCGGCAGCCCCGCCACACCACCGCGTCCCACCACTCAGCCTTCTGCAACCACACAGGCTCCCCGGCCCACCCAGCTACCGGGTACCCCGGCATCCAGCACAACCGCGTCCGACGGGCCGGGGTTCGGCTGGGGCGAGGAGCTGTTCGTCGGCCTCGGCCTGGCCTCGGCGGTCAGCGCCGCCCTGGTCGCCGCGCGTCGCCACAACCGGCGCCGCTACCTGCCCGGCAGCGGCGAACGCGGCGACCTGCCCGTCGCCCCCGTGGTCTACCGGCTGCGGCTGGCACACCTGCGCGCCGACCAGGACGACCCCGACGTCGACGCCGACGAGGCGGACCTGGACCGACCAGGCCGGCGACCGCGGCGGGCACCGGGACCGTCGGTTGTGCTGGGCCACGAGGACAGCGCCCCCATCGACCGGGCGCCGGTCGTGCCGGTCGGTGTGCTTGAGGGCCGCGAGATCGCCCTGGATGTGGCCGCCGTGCGCGGTCTGGGTCTGCTCGGTGCGGGTGCCACGGGCGCGGTGCGCGCCCTGCTCGTCGCCGCCCTGACCGCCGGGCAAGGGGAGGCCAAGGTGATCGTTCCGGTCGAGGACCTCGCGGTGCTGCTGGGTCGGCGACCGGTGCGGGCACCGCTTCCGGCGAGCCTGCACGTGACCGACGACCTCGACACCGCCCTGGATGTGCTGGAATCGGAGACCCTGGTGCGCGTCGGCCAACCCCGGTCCCTTGGCCACTCGTGGGCGCCGGTCGTCCTGGTGGCCCGCACGCCCACGCGGCAGTACCGACGGCTGCAGGCGGTACTGGACAACGGATCAGCCGTCGGCGTGACCGGACTGCTGCTGGGGCAATGGACTGCCGGGGTCACCGCCTACGTGCGCGACGACGGCACCATCTCCACCACCACCCCCGGCCCCGGCGAACCGCTGCGCGGCACACGCGTGTTCCGCCTGGGCGAGGACCACACCGCCGACCTTCTGACCCTGCTCCACCACGCCGCCCCACACACCACGACCGAACCCGAGCGCACGACCGACAACCCGCTTCCACCGGCACACACGCCTCGACCTCACCCCGTGCCGAACCAGCCCGCCGCCGAGTCACCAGCCGACCTCCGGACTGCGGAAGCCCGGACCGGACACGGCGAACACGCGCTCGCCGATGCCGCGCTCGAGCTGCCCGCAGCCGCCAGCGACGCCGCAGGACGGGGCGACCACGACCTGGAAATCCTCGGCCCCACGCCCGCGTCCCCGCAGGATTACCCGTCGCGCCCCGACCAGCTCGCGCGCACGCGCACCGAACCTCGCCAAGCACAGGCCCTATCGCCTACCGACCCCGATTTTCCTTTCAGCGACGGACAACACGGCACCGTCAACTCCGAGCGCGAGGTCGCGGTCGTGCCGATACGGATCAGCGTCCTGGGACCGCCGCGGGTGTGGTGGCGTGCCGGGTCGGCGGCTGCCGACGGTGAGACCGCTGAACGCGAGATCACCTCGGCTTTTCAGCCGCGCCAGCGTGAGCTGCTGGTGTTCCTGGCCCTGCACCCCGACGGCGCCAGCCGCGAGGCCCTCATCGCCGCCCTGTGGCCCACCAGCCCACCGGAGAAGACCACCAACGTGATGAACACCAGCCTCAGCCGCCTGCGCCGCGCCCTGACCGTCGCCACCGAGGGCGCCCTGCCGGACATCGTGCAGGTCGGTGAAAGCCGCTACCGCCTGGACCCCGGGCTGGTGGAGGTGGACTACCGGTCCTTCGCCGCCGCCGTGGCCGCCCGCCGCACCGCCACCACCGAACGGCAACGGATCGAGACCTACCGGCGCGTCGTCGACAGCTACACCGGACCACTGGCCGACGGGATGAGCACCGAGTGGATCGAAACCGCCCGGGAGTCGATCCGCCGCGACGCCATCGACGCCGTGGCCGCCCTGGCCCGCACCCTGGCCGACCGCGACCCGCAGCAGACACTGGACCTGCTGGAGGTGGCACGGGCGTTCGACCCGCACAACGAGCTGATCTACCGCGACATCATGCGCCTGCAGGAACGCCTCGGCCAACTCGACGCCATCCGACGCACCCTGTCCCTGCTGACCGCCCGACTGACCGAGATCGACGACCAACCCACACCGCAGACCGTCGAGCTGGCCGAGCGGCTGCGCCGCCGCCACGACGACACCGGCGACGTCGAACCCCGGCTCGACCACGAACACGGCAGGGCCGGATGACCACCGCAGCGAACCGGGCCGCGTGCGTCCCACCGGTGTTTCCCTCACGAGAACCACCCGGTGCGACGCGCCGGGATGGTGCGGTGGCCGGCGAGGCCCGATGGCAACACCACGTCAATGTCCCGAGAGAAAGGTTTCATGCGGCTCGCCCGAACGGTAAAAATCCGTTCCCGCTCCATTTGAAGGGTTCCTATCCGAATGCTACCGTGCGGCACGTCGTGTTAGCTCCCGGTTTTGAAAGATGGAATACGAGTTCGCCGTGAAGAGAGTTCCGCTTCGGTGCCGCGAGTCGTGCGTGCTTGCGGGGCCCCGTCGTGCAGACCCGCTGCCGGATCCGCGTCGTGCAGGCTTTCACGAAGGATCGCAGTGCCTCCCCGGTGTGCAGCCGAGGCGGCCGGCTCTGCCCGTGGCACCTCCACCGGGTGGTCGCCGTGTGCGGCCGACGTGGAGATCGTTTGCGCCTACGGTGACTTCCGTTGGGGGTGCACATGGGGGATCACCTTGGGGATCAGGTTGGGGATCCGCTTAGAGTGCCACCCCCTGCGAGCCGTGAAGACGCCGGTCGCGAGCCCTGTAAGGGGATCCGCTGGTATCCCAGACTCGCTTGCCCGCAAGCCGGTTCACACATCGGGGCGGCAGGGCGGTGCCACCCCGTCCCGCAGGCGTGCAGCGTCCGCCTCTCTCCGTGTGCCGGCGGTCCGACATCGACCTCCGCCTCCGTCTTCCTCGTGCATCAATCTATGTTTTTTGTTTTTGATTTCCCTTCCCGGCGTCTTTCGGCGTCGCCGGCCGTGTCTTTGTGTGTGAATCGCGCGCGTTTGCCCGGCATTGTGCTTTCGGGTGCCGACGGCCGACTGAAAAGTCGGGCGTATTATTCACCCGAACGGGGCGGTAAAAGAGCTGCGAAGCGGTTGCCCGTACCCACGGTGCAGAGTCATAATTAATTGCAGGCAGGGAACGGAAAATAACACCGAATGGCGAGCCCGGCGCGAGCCATGCCCAATGAACGGAACGGGAAAACGATGAACGCGAAATCCCCCGGCACCGCAACGCCCGCCACCGCGTCCACCTCGCCGGGCGGGTCGGCACCCCGGTTGCGCAGCGGTGAGTTGCGCGCGATGGTCGCGCGGGTGCTGGCCGACGCGCGCATCGGTCTCACGCCGGGCGACATCGCGCGTGTGTTGAACCGGTCGTCGGGGGCGGTGGGCAACGCCTGCCGGGTGTTGGCGCGGCGGGGCGAGGCGGAGGTCACCTCGTCCGCGCCGTTGATGTACGGGGCGACCACGTCCACGGCGTCGGTCGCCGCGCCCACCGCCACCCCCGCGCCGTCCCGTCCGCTGCGCGCGGGGAAGACCCCCGCCACGCCCGCGAGCGCCCCCGTCCCGCCCGGGGCGGGTGGGACGAAGCTGACTGGTTCGGCGATGGTGGCGGGTCCGGTGACGCGCCCCAACGGCACCGAGTACCACCCGCGCCTGTTGGCGGGCACGACGTTGCCGGATGTGACGGCGTTGCGGCGGTTGCGGGAGGCGGGGGTCGCCGCGCTGTTGTACGGACCCCCGGGCACGGGCAAGACGTCGGTGGTGGAGGCGGCGTTCCCCGAGTGCGTGACGGTGCAGGGGGACGGGGACACCGTGGTCGCCGATCTGGTGGGCGACTACACCAAGACGCCGGACGGGGAGTTCGTGTTCGTGCACGGTCCGCTGGTGCGCGCCATGCGCGAGGGCGTGCCGCTGTTCGTCGACGACGCCACCCTCATCCCGCCGACCGTGCTCGCGGTGGTCTACCCGGCGATGGACGGACGCCGGCAGATCGTGATCAAGGCCAACGGCGGCGAGGTGGTGGACGCCGCGCCGGGGTTCTACGTGGTCGCCGGGCACAACCCCGGGGTGCACGGGGCGGTGCTCACCGACGCCCTGTCCTCGCGGTTCTCGGTGCAGGTGGCGGTGTCGTCGGACTACGACCTGGCCGACCGGTTGGGCGTGGACCGCAAGGCGGTGCGGGTGGCGCGCAACCTGGCGACCCGGCAGGAACGGGGCGAGGTCGGGTGGGCTCCGCAACTGCGGGAGTTGTTGGCGTTCAAGAAGATCGCCGCCGTGCTCGGGGTCGATGCCGCCGCCGCGAACCTGGTGGGTATCGCACCGGAGGAGGACCGGGACACCGTCGCCGCCGTGGTGCGCGACGCCTTCGGCCGCACCGTCAAGCCCCTCGCCCTGGGTGCCCGCGTCACCACCACACCCTGACCGGTCCCCGACCTCCGCTCCCCGCCGCACCGCACCACCGACCGTCGCGAAAGGACTTCCGATCATGAGTGCCCACTTCACCGCCGACCCGAATGCCACCGGTGCCGCCGTGTTCCCCGCCCGTCCCGAGTGGCTCGCGCTGTCCGCTGCCCTGGCCGAGGAGGTGCCGGTGATCGCCGACCGGGACGATCTTGTGGTCAGCGTCGCGCCCGGCGCGGGCGGGGGCGCGCCGGCGTGTTTCTACCCCGCCCGCGCGTTGATCGAACTCGACGGCGACCACCTCGGAGTCGATCCCGCCACGGTGGACCCGGCGAACCTGTCCGACCGGTCCCGCTACGCCCCGGCGTGGGGTGCGCTGACCCACGAGTGCGGGCACGCCCGCCACACCCGGTGGCAGCCCCCGCGCGACGCCCCGCCCGGCGTGGTCGCCGCCGCCATGCTGCTGGAGGAACCCCGCATGGAAGGCGCGCACCTGCTGCGCCGCCCGGATGACCGGCACTGGCTGCGGGCGTGCGTGCGCGGGATCGTCGCCGCCGACCTGCACCTGTTCGCCGACCCCGCCACCGCCCCGCAGATGACCCGCGCGGATGCCGCGCGCACCGCCGCCCTGCTGCTGGGACGCGCGGACGCCGGCGTGTTGGGCAGGGTGGAGGTCGGTCCGGTCGCGCGGGTGGTGCAGGACGTGCTCGGCGTGGACACCCTGATCGAGTTGCGGAAGGTGTGGACCCGGGCGATCGGCACCGCCGACGACGACGGCCAGACCATGCTCGCCCTCGGGCGGAGGTGGTGCGAGATCCTGGGCACCGACCCGAACACCGGGGACCCCGACCCCGGCGCGGCACCCGACCCGTCCGGCACCCCCGACCCTTCGGGCGGTACCGGTGGTGGGTCGGGCACGTCCTGCCCGTCGCCGTTGGCGGGTGCGATCGCCGCCGTGTTGGACGACGTGGCGGCGGCGGTGGCGGGGGAGAAGGCACCGCAGGACCCGGCCGCCCTGGCCGCTGCCGCGAAGGCGCGCGAGGCCGCCGCCGACAAGGTCGCCCACCGGGCGGCACACCAGGTGTTCCGGGTCGGCGGTCCCCGTGACGGGCACACCGCCACGACGGGCACCCGACCGCCCACCCCGGCCGAGCGGTCGGCGGCGCGGGTGTTGGCGCGGGCGCTGGACACCGCCGGGGTGAGGGAGCGGGTGGTGGTGCGCGCCGCCTCGGAGGTGCCGCCGGGGCGGGTGCGGATGCGCGGGGTGCGCGCCGCCGAAGCCCAACGCGCCGCCGGGGCGCTGGTGACCGCGCAACCGTTCACCCGCATCACCCGCAGCCCCGTGCCGGTTCCGCCCCTGCGGGTCGGGGTGGCCTGCGACGTGTCCGGCTCCATGGGCTGGGCGCGGACCCATGTGGCCTCGGCGGCGTGGGTGCTGGCCGAGGCCGCCCGCCACACCAGGGTGCCCGCCGACACCGCCGGCGTGATCTTCGGTCACCACGTCCGCCCGCTGACCCGACCCGGCCAACGCCCCGCCGAGGTCGTCGAGTTCGCCTCCGACGACAACTGGGAGGACATCCCCACCGCCCTGGACGCCCTCGACGGCGCCCTAGGGCTCTCCCACCCCGGCGCGTCACGACTGCTGGTGATCGTCTCCGACGGCCGCTACCGCGACCAACCCCGCCGCGACGGACAGAAACGACTCGACCGGTTGCGCGCCACCGGATGCGCGGTGCTGTGGCTGACCACCAACCTCACCGACACCCCACTCGACGGGGCGACCGTGCACCGACTCACCGACCCCACCACCACCGCCCGAGCCATCGGACACGCCGCCACCACCGCCCTGCGCACCACCCGCTGACCCCGCCGGTCGGGGCGGACCCCCGCCCCGGACCGGCGCCCCACCATCACACCCGACCACCACCACGAAAGGTGATCACGATGAACGACACCACCGCATTCGCGACCGTGGGCGAGGCGATCGCCGCCCTGTCCGCCCACGACCCGACCACACCCCCGCGCATCGCCACCCAACCCGACTACCCCCTGGAACACCTCCTCGCCCGGGTGATGTGCACCCCCGAGGACACCGAAGGCGACGGCACCCCACCCACCGACCCGCCCATGATGCAGCTCGGCACCGGCGAACAGGTCGGTCACCTGCCCGCCTGCGCCGCCGACGCCCTCGGATGGTCGCGATGACCTCCACCTCCTCCGTGCTCGCCCACCGCGCGGCACGCGCCGTGCGCGCCCACCGCGCCGCCGACCCCGACGGATTCCGCCACCGCCACGACAGCCCGCAGGCGTGGGACCGGTGGACACGCCGCGCCCGCGTCGCCCGCACCATCGCCACCGCCCTGCACGTGCCCGTCGAGCACGTGCTGGTCACCGACGATCCCCACCGCACCTACCCCACCCGCACCGGAGACGTCCCCGGCGACCTGATCACCATCACCGACCCCACCGGCAGGCGCGCGTGGCGGTTCATCCCCGACCACAGCACCCCCGGCCAGGCCTGGCTGTTGCTCGACACCTGTCCCCACTGCGCCGCCGAGGTCCCCGTCGTCCCTGTCGCCACCCTGGCCGACCTCGGCGACCACTTCGACCCCGAGCCCCACACCCGGTCCGCCCGGGAACTGCCCGACACGACCGGTCACCGACCCGACTGCGCCCATTCCCCAGACCGCAGCTGACCACTCGCAGCACGCCACCACCCATCCAGGAGGACACACCCATGCACACCACGACCCGTCCCGACGGCACGACCACCGGCACCCACGACGACGCCACCATCGCTGCCGGCTTCGCCGACTTCTACGACGTGCACGACGTCGACCGGCAGTGGCTGGGCACCCTGCACGGCGCGACCGACCCGGACTCCCTGCGCGAGACCGCCACCGGCAGGCAGCTGCTGGCCGCCGCCACCCCGCACGCCTTCGCCTCCGCCGTCACCGACCTGCTGCACGCCTGGGCCGAGCAGGACATCGGCCGGTGTTACCTGCCCGCCGACGGCTGGCCGTGGCCGTGGCGGGACTCCCGCCACGCCGACTGGGTCTACCTCTGCGACGACACCCGGACCTGGGTCGCCACCCGAACCGCCCGGTTCCCCTCCACCCCGACAGCCCTGCTACCGCACCCCGAGAACGTCCTCACCCGACGCGCCACGCTGATCGACCACCTGAGCACCCGCATCTTCCCCGACGACCACCCCACCGGGCCCGGCACACCCGGCCGACGCCGCAGCCGCTTCGACCTGATCCACGAACACGTCCTGCGCGCCGCCGATCCCACCACCGCGCTGACCGACACCGAGGTCGCCGCCCTCGCCGTGGCCCTGACCGACCCGATGGTGCGCGACGCCTGCCTGTCCTTCGCCACCGGCGAGCACGCCCACGCCGCCCAAACCCTCTGGACACAGCTCACCGCCGCCACCCCCGCCCCCGAACGAGCCGAACCAGCCGCCCTGCTGGCCGCCTTCGCCTACCTCCACCACGACCTCGACCTGGCCACCGCCGCCACCGCACACGCCCTCAACGCCCACCCGACACACCGCCTCAGCACCCTGATCGACGAAGCCATCGCCACCGACCTGGCACCGGACCACCTGCTCGCCATGGCACACGACAGCCACAACCTGATCCCACAACTCTGAACCACCACTACACGCCACCCGGCCGGACGCCCCCACCAGCGGCGCCCGGCCAGGCAGCATCCACCAACACACCCGCCGCCCACAGGAACAACCGCCCCCGGAGGACATCGATGACCACCACCGGCATGACCGAACTGGACCAGTCCGCAGGAGCCACCCCGACCCACTACCACTACACCCGCGTCGTGCAAATCGCCGGACACACCGTCCAAGCCCGCGTCGAACGCAACTCCTACCTCGACCAGAGCTTCGCCATCGCCGAAGCCCTCGACCACCGGACCACCTGGACACCCCTGACCGCAGAGGCACCGGCCGCCTGGTGGCACGACACCCCGCCACCCAAACCCGACACCCCCGCCGCCACCATCCTCGGCCCACTGGTCAAGCAGCTCCTGCGCCGCGCCGCCACGATCCTCGTCTCCCACCACCGGATCACCAAGCGCATCCCACCCTACGTTCACGACGCGATCAGCGCGCTGCTGGCCACCACGCACGGCTTCGACGCCGAAGTGCGCATCGACCCCGACGACATCTCCTGGGCCCGCGGCCACGGCGGCACGCTGCACATCATCGAGCGCCCGGACGGCGGCGTCATCTTCACCAAAGCCCACCGCGACGACTGCCCGTTCATCACCAGTACCGGCAACCAGCACTGCGACGAGAACTGCCACTTCCCCCACGTCCTCGACCGCCGTCCACACGTTGACGGGTGAACCACTGTCACTGGTCACGGTGGCATCTCACCGATGATCCAGGCGCAGGTCGCCGGAGTCGATGGTCAGCGGAGGTGGTCCAGGAGCGGTGCGAAGTAGCCGCCGTCGCCTTCGGCGAACGCGGTGAGCATCGCGGCGGAATCGGCCCGGCCGGCTTCGTCGACGTCCTCGCCCGCGGCCAGTTCGGTTTCGAGCAACCACACCTCGAGCATGACTGCGTAGCCGAGGAGCACGTCGGGCCCGCCCGCCGCCTGAAGCGCGGAGCCGACGATCCGGGTCACCACCTCGCGCAGCGGCGCGCGCTCCTCGGGCTCGCCCGGCCCGAAGGCCGTCTTCACGACCTCGTTGAGGTCGATGGCGAGCGGGGCGAGGACGGCGAACTCGAAGTCCAGCAACGCCACCACCCGGCCGTCGTGCCACAGGGTGTTCGGCGCGCACAGGTCGCCGTGGTTCAGCACCCGCGGCACGCCCGGCAGCGCCGCCCAGAAGCGATCGAGCACCCGATCGAGCCCCCTGGCCTGGACTACGGTGAGTTCCCCCGCCCGCACCAGCCGGTCCAGCGACGCCGTCGCCTCCTGCGGGCTGTCGGGGAAGAACGGCGAACGGGCGCGGGCGTGCGGCGCGGCCACGGCCGCCTCCACGCGGTGCACGTGCTGCGCCCGCTTCCACATCTGCTCCACCGCCCGCACCCGGGCGGCGTGGTCTAGCGACGGCCAGACCTCTTCGAGGTTCTCCCCGGCCACCCGCCGGGTCAGCACCCACTCGTAGCCCTCCAGCACACCCGCGTCCACGACCTCGGGGTGGCCGACCTCCGCCGGCAGCAACGCCACCAACCGCGACTCGCGCAGCAGGTCCGACGAACCCGGCTCGCGCGCCACGCGCACGACCAGGTCTTCGGCCAGCCAGGTGGCGTTGGTCCACCCCCGCCCGCGCGTGGCGGAACCGAAATCCGCCCCGTGCCGCCCCAGGACCTCCTCCGCCACCCGCCCAGGACCAGGACCAACCAGGCCGACATCCGTCACGCCACGAGCCTATCCCGATCATGGACATGGGTGTGCCCTCGCGGTTCGCCGTGAGGGCACACCCACGCAGCCGCACCTGCGGCGCTACCTTCCCGGATCGACCGCCGCATCGGCGGGGGCGAGGGAGTACTTCTTCGGCTTGTCGCTGGTGCGCACGGCACAGCCGCCCTCGACCAGCTTCTCCAGCGCGTTGTGCACCGCACCCGCCGATCGGTTCAACGCCTTGCCGACCGCGTTCGGGCTGAAGTCCTCGCCGGAGTGCTCCCGCAGGTAGTCCTCGACCATCCCGCGCAACGCACCCGGCGCCAACCTCCCACCGCCCGGCTGCGCCTCCCCGTCGGCCCGTGCCCCGTCCGTTGCAGCGGGCTGGTGGTCGTCACTCGGCTGGTCGTCGGAGGGCTGCTCGTCGGTGGTGATCGACCAGTGGTCGGCCGGGCGCGTGCCGCCGTCAACGGTGCCGGCGGTGCGGGTGACCAGACCGTCCTTCTCCCAGCGGGAGAGGATCTTCGGAGCGGTGGACTTACCGATCCCGGCGGCGGTCGACAACGCGGTGGCGGTGCTGCCCGGGTGGGCGGACAACGCCCGCCACAACTTCTCCTCGGTCTCGGTACGCGGCTTGACAGGGTCGGGGACGACGCGCAGCACGGGCGTGGTGTTGGTGGACATGACTACCTCGCTGAGGGGTGATGTGTTCGTGTGGTGGTCATGCCCCGGCCGGAGCGGGTGCGGCCCCGGTGCGCATCCGGTGACGTCGGGCCACACGACTATGAACGCTTCCTCCACCCCGCGAAGTCAAGCCGGACACTGAAACAATCAACCGTCTCCTGTGGACACCGAGGAGAAACGGAAATCTGTACACCCACAAGGGTCTACTTCACCACCCATCCCGCACCGAGCATTGACACCACGGCAGTCGTAAAGCGTCCATACACGTCGGCCGTCCACCCGCGGACGAACCGATAACCGAAGGGACACCGCCGCCATGGCCGCCGACACCACGCCCCGGACACCGCCCGAACCCACACCCCACACCGCGATCACCGCGCCGAGCGGTGGTACCGGATACGCCCCGTCCGAACCGGTGCCCGTCGCGGCACGCGGTGACGACGAGGCAAGGATGCTGTGGCGCGAAGGGCTCCCACCCGATGCGCTGGTCCTGGCCCCATCGCTCGCCGCCGCGCCGATGCGTCGGCCGGAGAACGCCTGGGCGATGCTGGTGTTGACCGCGGACGTGCTCGACGACACCGACCCCGACCGCGACGGCGAAGTCGCCTTGTTCGCTGGCAGCTGGTTGCCCGACCGGCCACCCGCCGCCGGGTGCGAAGGCGACCTCGTCCTCGTGCTGACCGCACCCCACGGCGAAGCGCCCTCGAACGACCTGGTGGATGTCGAGATGTTGCTCGCCCACCACAACCGGTGGCTGCGCGTCGGCGAGTGGCAAGCGCTGGACCCGCGCTGGCCCTGGACGGTCGCCATCACCGCCTCGGCGATCATGGCCCTGCACACCGAAACCACCGACACCACCCTGCCCACGCCGGCCGACCGACCCCTGCGGGGCTGGGGCGGCAACGGCGGCATCACCGACTTGCTCGCCACCCGCCTGATCCGAGCGGGGGAGGAGTTCCTCTGGAACCGCCCCGGACACGGCGCCCGCCACACCGCCCGCATCCACGCCGACGGCACCCTGGTCCTGGCCGACGGCCGTGCCTACACCAACCCCTCCGGCGCACTGACCGCCCTCGGCGGCAGGCACCAGAACGGCTGGCAAGCCTGGAAACGCACCTCCGACGGACGCACCCTCGGCGATCTGCGCGCCGAACTCCGCCTCCGCCGAGGCCTGACACTCGAACCACGCCGACGATGAGCTCTCCTCCACGTCCGGGCCACCTGCGCTCGCCGCGCGGGCGGCCCGGACCTTCTCTTCAACAAAAAACGCCGCCATCAACCCCCGATCCACCACCGACAGCGCTGTCAGGCCAGGAGCGAAAGTCGGACTCGACCCCGGCCGCACCCCGGAAGCCAAGGCCGTGCGCATCTCACCGGAGACCACCCGGGCGCGTGAACGCGGCGACCTCCCGGCCGACACCCGCACGGCCGTCACCGTCCCGCCGCGGGAGCGCACGCTGCACATCCGAGTCGAGGCTTCGACACCCTTGCCACTCGACGCCCGCATCCGCTACGGACGCCCGGTCGGCTTGCCGTTGACCGGCGGGAAGGATTCACATGGACGTGCGACACCCTCTTCCGGCGCATCGATCGGCCGGGGTGGTGACCTCGTGTAGTCGTCGTTGCTGCGGTGGTGTGGTTCTTGGCTGCCGAAGTGCGGTCCGAGGTGATGATCGTTAGCTTCGGACTTGCCGGTGCCAGGGGGGTGCCGGGCGTGTCGGACACCGGGGGGTGTTCGGCCTTGTGAGGGGGCTTTGTCTTCATGAGACGCAGGGTTCTGCGTGGGTTCGCGCTGCGCTTTTTCGGCAGTGCGATGGCCGTCGTCCTAATGGCGGCCGGTGTGACGAGTGGTGGGGCGCAGGCGCAGCCCGCGATGGGCACGACGGTGGACGCGCCGGAGACGTGGACTCCCGCGAAGGCGAACCGGACGCCGGTGGGTGGTCCCGCGCCCGATCGGGACTGGCGGCCCGCCGGCGCGGGTGACGTGCGGGCGCAGAGGGCCACGTGCCCGGGCAGCAACTACGGTGTCCTCCCGTCATACCCGATGGAGCGGCACCAGGTCAGCGACCGGTTCGAGATCCTGATCAACCTCGACAACGGCAACGCGGTGCTGGCCTACCGGGAACTGACGGTTAAGGGCACCGGGCTGAACCTGGCGGTGGACCGCTTCTACAACACCTTCGACGGCTACAGCCCCGGCACCGAATGGCTGATGAGCTACGACGCCATCGGCCTGGAGGTCTGGGACGGCGGCGTCATCCTGCACGGCCCCAACGGGTACTGCGAGTGGTTCAACGAGAACACCGACGGCACGTTCGCGCCCGCGCCCAAGCTGGACGCGAAGTTGACCAGGACACCGGACGGCGGATACGTGGTGTCGTTCGACGGCTCGGACGAGCGGTGGCTGTTCACCGCGTCCGGGTGGCTGGTCTCGCAGACCGACCGCAACGGCAACACCATCACCAACCGGTACCGCCCCGACGGCAAGCTCGCCTCGGTCACCGACACCCAGAACCGGGTCACCCGATTCGACTACGACACGCAGGGCCGGCCCGCGTCGATCACCGACCCGTCCGGGCTAACCGTCGGACACTACGGCTACGACGCCTGGGGCATGCTGCAGGAGATCACCGACCGGGACGGCGAGAAGATCAGGATCGAGTACTCGCCGACCGACTCCGACGAGGTCACCGGGGTGGTCGACCCCAACGGGGGCAAGTACCTGCTGGAGCACGACCCGTCGACCGACCGGCTGGTCAAGCTGACCAAGCCCACCCCGGATGGCACCGGCGCCACCACCACCTACTCCTACGACTCGGCCAACCGCGCCACGACCGTCACCGACGCCAACAACCACGCCTCGCGCCACGAGTTCGACGACGAGGGCCGCCAGGTCAAGGCCACCGACGCGCTCGGGCACGAGCAGTCGCAGACCTGGACCGCGGCCAGCGACGTCAACACCACCACCAACGGGTTGCAGCACTCCACGACCTACCGGTACGACTCGCTGAACAACCTCATCGGCACCGAGCTGCCCACCGGCGCCAAGAGCGTGGTGGGCTACACCAGCTCCGCGCACCCGCACCTGCCCACCCAGGTCACCGACCCCTCGGGCAACCAGCACACCCGCGAGTACGACACCAGGGGCAACCTGACCAAGGTGCGCTCGACCGGCCTGAACGCCGACATCGAGACCTACACCTACCACTCGCTGGGCCTGGTGGCGACCCGCAAGGACGGCAAAGGCGCGATCACCTCCTACGAGTACGACAACGACGGCAACCTGACCAAGGTCGTCCCGCCCACCCCGGCGGGTGCGACGACCTACACCTACGACTCGCTGTCCCGGGTCACCAGCGTGACCGACGGCAATGGCGTGAGAATCGAGTACGGCTACGACCGGCTCGACCGGGTGGTGTCGATCACGCACGGCACGACGGTGGTGCAGGCCAACACCTACGACGCCAACGGCAACCTCACCCGCACCCAGGTCCCCGGCACCACCCGGGTCCTGGACTACGACCCGCGCAACCAGCTCACCAAGGTCACCCGCGGCACCGAGCAGGTGTCCTACACCTATGACAAGGTCGGCAACCTCAAGACCCTGACCACCTCCAGCGGCACCGCGACCTACCACTACGACGCCGCCGACCGGCTGATCGAACTGGTGGACGCCGGCAATGTGGCCACGACGTTCGGCTACGACGACGCCGACCGCCGCACCAGGACCACCTTCCCCGGCGGCGCCGCCCAGATCACCCGCTACGACAACTCCGGACGCCCGACCTCCGTCGAGGTCGCCAAGAGCCTGCTGCTCACCCAGCTGGTCAGCTACCGGTACACCAAGCCCGACGGCACCGACACCGACAAGATCCAGTCCAAGACGGTCAAGCGCACCACCACGACCGACTACACCTACGACGCCCTGGGACGGCTGACCAAGGCCGGCACCGGCACCTACGGACTGGACAACGCCGGCAACCTCCTCAACGGCGAGGGCCGCACCTACACCGTCAACGCCGCCGACCAGTACACCAAGATCAACGACACGAACGTCACCTTCGACGGCGCCGGCAACTACAAGTCCACCACCAACCCCGAGTCCGACTTCACCTACAGCCCCACCAACCAGCTGCTCACCGGCAACCTCGGCACCAACCGGGTCCTGGAGCTCACCTACCACACCAGCGACCAGACCCAGCCCGGCACCATCACCGAAACCCCCACCGGCGTCAGCCAGGTCACCCACGTGTTCACCCACACCGCGCTCGGGGTAACAGAGACCGTGGACAACGGGCAGCGCACCGGCTACACCCGCGACACCGACGGCCTGCTCATCGGCCTCAAGACCCCCGCGGGCGCCCGCCACGGCGCGGTGACCGACCACCAGGGCAGCATCCTGGCCCTGGTCGACAGCAGCGGCAACCTCGCCGCCGAGTACACCTACGCCCCCTACGGCAGCGTGACCGCCACAGGCTCGGCGGCCACCTCCAACCCCTTCCGCTACCTCGGCGCCTACCAGCTCCAGCGCGGCCACCACCTGCTGGGCTACCGCGTCTACGACAGCACCCTCGCCCGGTTCCGCTCTCCGGACCCCACCGGCCAGGAACCCAACCCGTACAACTACGCCCAGGGCGACCCGATCAACAACAGCGACCCCACCGGCAGCATCAGCGCTCCCTCTCAGGCGGCCACGGTGGGCGGCTTCCTCGGAACCGGACTCGCCACCGCCATGGTGGCCAGTTGTCCGGCCACAGCCGGTGCCGGGTGTTTCGCGGCAGGTGTGGTCATGGGAGGTTTGTTGGGAGGTGCCGGCGGCGCACTGGGCTCGAGGCTCGCAGGCGGCAGCGCTCAAGACGTCAACAATGACGGGTCAGCCGGGATTACCGGTGGAGTCCTCGGTGGCGGGGCACGCTTCGCCAAGGCATTGAAGGGATTGTGGTCGCGTTGAAAGGGGTATCGATGTGACATCCACGCCGGGATCCTCCCGTCGTCGCACGTTTTATTCGATCGCTGTACCTTTGTGCATCGTACTATTGGTGGCGGCTTTCATGATCGGTGACCACGTGCCGTGGGCACCTGTAGTCGTAGGATGCCTTGCCGGTGCTCTTGCGGCGGCAGGTTTACAGGACTTGATCAAGCGAAGAAAAACGTCTTAACGGGCTTGCTGATGATTCATTTTGGTCGGTCGTACGTCTCCGATCGGCCAGCCTGATCCATTGTCGGATTCGGCATCCGGGTGGTCGTCCGTAGTTGTCCGGTCGGCCACCCGGATTGAGTTGTCCTTCTTCCGGGTGCCTCGGCCTTGTGACGGGCGGACGGTTAACCTGTGTGCGTTCCGCATGAGGTGGGTAAATTTGATTTGAAAGAATGATCTTGGCTTTTCATGCGACTCGATCTCTCCGAGAGCGAGTGGTGTCCGCATCACTTGCTCACCGGGGTGCAGCACTCGCTCTGCGACACGGGCGGTCAGAAGCCGAGGGTGTGGTCGGAGAGCCAGTCGGTGTGGCGGCGCTCCAGGGTGTCGCGGTCGGCGCTCGTAGGCGGCAGGACGTCGGCGCCCCCCGTCGTAGGGGTGGAGCGCGGTGGCTTACTCGGCCTCGTCGTCGGGGTAGCGCTTGGGCCCGGGCAGGCTGTGGAAGCGCACCTATCGGTCGCGGTGGGCGTGTTTCAGGGTGTGGGCCAGTGGAGGGCAGTCGGGCCACTGCTGCCGCCACAACACCGACAGGGGGTCATCGAACACGCGGTCATCCTCCCCGACACGGCGTGGGCCGGGCTCCCCGGCTCCACCGAGAGCTCATCGCGCCTGTACAGCCGCGGCTGGTGAACGTACACGTGGGGCCGTCGGCACGCAGTTCGTTTTCGTCCCCTCATCGGCATGGGCTGGCGACGACGGCGAGGTGGTGTGGGACGGCGAGGATCAGGGCCGGGCGCCGCAATGCCTCCGCGGATTCGCCGAGGATGACGGCGACGCGTGCCCGTGCAGTGGCGACGTGTTGTCGGTCCTCGCTGAAGCGCCCGTCTTATCTCGGCGGACATGCGCGTCCGGTGTTTCTGCGGTCGTTCTTAGCGCCACGGCGATCCTGGCCGTCACGACGACCCTCGAACCGACTCGACCCTCCGTCGCTGCCCACCGGTTCTGTCTCGTGTTGTTATTGAGTTGAAAGTGATCGGTTGCCTTTAGGCTGGCCGGGTGGTCGAGGTTGAGGGTGCGCATCGGTTGTCGCCTGCTGAGCAGGAGGTGCTGCGGTTGCGGGTGGTGGCGGCGTTGGAGTCCGGGCAGGTGGAGGGTTACCGGCAGGCGGCGGAGGTGTTCGGGGTCTCGGTGCGGTCGGTGGGCACCTGGTGGCGGTCCTACCGGCAGGAGGGTCGCGACGGGCTGGCGACCCGCCGGGGGCGCCCCGGCCCTGCCGAGCTGATCAGTGCGGAGGACCGGGGCACGCTGTTCGCGGCGATGGCCGATTACACCCCGGAGGAGTTGTTGATCGGCGGGCCGTTGTGGACCCGTCAGGCGGTGGTCGAGCTGATCCGGCTGGTCGTCGGCGTGGACATGACCGAGCAGGGCGTCGGCTTGTGGTTGCGTCGCCACGGTTTCACCCCGCAGCGCCCAGCCCGACGCGCCTACGAACAGCAGCCCGCCGCCGTGCGGGCCTGGCTCGATGAGGACTACCCGGCGATCGAGGCGCGCGCCAAGGCCGAGGGCGCGGCGATCGCGTGGGTCGACCAGTGCGGGCTGCGCTCGGACGCCGCGCCGCCCGGCCGGTCCTGGGCGCCGAAGGGCAGGACGCCGATCGTGCGGGTGACCGGAAAACGCCTGCGGGTCAACGTCATGTCCGCGGTCGCCTCGCGCGGCGCGCTGTGGTTCACCGTGTTCACCGAACGCTTCACGGTGCCGGTGTTCACCACATTCCTCGACCGCGTCGCCCGCCAGGCGGGCAGAAAGGTGCACGTCGTCGCCGACCGGCACCCCGTGCACCGCAGCAAGGCGGTCCGCGCCTGGCTCGAGGCCAACATTGACCGGGTCGAGCTGCACCTGATGCCCGGCTACAGCCCCGAGCTGAACCCGGACGAGCTGCTCAACGCGGACCTGAAACGCAACGTCAACGCCTCCCGGGCCCACAACATCGACCACCTTGCCCACGAGACCCGCCGGTTCCTGCGCCGCCGCCAGCGTCAGGCCCACCTCGTCCGCGGCTACTTCCGCGCCCCGCACGTCCGCTACGCCGACATGTAGGCAACCGAACACTTTCGGCTCAATACGTCTGAGGCGTCCGGACCGACAGCGGGTGTGTGATCAAGTCGTGGACGCCCGTGCTCGCCGAGTTGACCTTGTTAGAGCATGAGGTGGTCGCCGCCGCCCGCCGAGGCGCATGGGCGACCCGTGACGGTGACCGAGTGGAAGAGCTCGCACTAGCCGAGGATCCGGATCTGTGCGTGCGAGCGGAGCTGATCCGGGAGCTGCTGATGGGCCGTCACGGTGAGTTGGACCCACGTGGCGTGCGCGTCCGAGGCCTACGGCTGGTGGGCCTGCTGGACCTGGACCACGTCTCGGCGGTGGCCCCGCTGACCTTGGTGAGCAGCGCGCTGCCCGATGGGCTGCGCTGCCACCGCGCGTGCCTGCCCGAGGCGGACCTGAGCCGGAGTTGGCTGTCGTGCCTGCTGGCCGAGGGTCTGCGCGTCCAAGGCAACCTGTTGCTCGAGGACGTCGTCGTGCGCGGCACCGGCGACGATGGCGCAGTGCGGCTGGTTGACGCCCACGTCGACGGGCGGCTCGACTTCGACGGCGCATACATCGACAACCACACCGGCCCTGCGCTGAATGCCGATCGCGTGCGTATCGGTGCCAAGTTGTCCATGACCGGTGTGACGGTGCGCGGGGCGGGTGAGGTCGGTGCGGTGCGGTTGTTCGGTGCTCATATCGGGGGTCAGCTCGACTTCGCTCGTGCGCGGATCGACAACGACAGCGGTCCAGCGCTGAGTGCGGAGGGCCTGCGCACCGACGGCCACCTGTTCCTGCGTGACGTCAACGTGCACGGGGCGGGTGAATCCGGTGCCGTGCGACTGCTCGGTGCCCACGTCGGCGGTCAGGCGCATCTGACGGGTACGCGAGCGGACAACGACTCCGGTCCCTTGCTGGTGCTGAGTGAGATGCAGGTGGAAAGGGTGCTGTACCTGCCTGCTGCGGTGATCTGCCCGCGGGAGCAGGTGGACGCCGGTCGTCGGGCCTGTGCGGACGAGGCCCGGCGGATCGCGGTACGCGGGTTGGTGTTCACCTGCCTGGGGCACCTGTCGTGGCAGCAGTGGCTGCACCTGGTGGTCCACCACACCCGAGAGTACCTGCCGCAACCGTTCCAGCAGCTGGCCGCCGTGGAGCGCGCCGCCGGGCACGATGACAACGCCCGCCAGGTGCTCATCACCCAGCAGGAGGACCTTCGTCGCCGGGCGCCCGACGCGTTCGGCGGTCGGATGGCGCGGTTGCGGCACCGGTTGTGGGGGTGGCTCGGCCGTTACGGCTATCGGGCGCACCGCCTGGTCACAGCCCTGGTCGTGGTCCTCGCTCTGACCGGTGCCGTGGCCTACGCGGCCGGACAGGTTCCTACCCGCGCTGGCCACCACGCCGCCGAGCGCGTGACGATCGCTGCCGGGGGCAGCTCCGGCACGCGATGCTCCACTGCAGAACTCGTCGGTCTGGGCATCGACCGCGGCCTGCCCCTGGGAACGTCCGGCCTGCGCGTCCGCTGTGACCTGGACACCTCCACTCGCCGCGGTCAGGTGTTCACCTACGTCCTCTGGGCTTTGCAAGCCTTATTATGGGCCCTGGCCACCCTTGCCGTCGCCGCCTACACCGGTCTGGTCCGCAAACCCACCTAGACGCGCTGGCAGTGGGCGGGGCCGCACTCACCTCTGGTGATCAGGTTTGATGCGGCGACGGTTCGGAGGATCTGAAGGTTCAACTCTCGCTCCACCTTGATGAACGCCCATGTAGTGATCAAGCGCAGAGAAGTGCTCATCGTCGTCCGGAACGCATGAGATCGATCGGAGCCGACTGCACGTTCTGCGTGAACAGGAGCGAATTCGATCGGACGACCTGGTGTTTCCGTGCGACCTGATCACTTGGTGTCCGGCGGGTTTCCGCTGTACCTGGTCATTCGCTCGCCCGTGCGCCGGTCGGTCGGAGGCGGATGAGCGCGGTTGGACGTCGGCTTCTTCGGCGTGCGGTGGCGGGTCGTTTCGTCAGCCGGCGTCGCGCAGTTGCGCGGCCGCGTGCTCGACAGAGGGAGGTGCTGTGGCGATCACCTGGTCGAGCGTGTTGCGGGCGGTGGTCAGCTCGGTGATCGCGGCACTGAGCCGGGCGCGTTCCCGGTGCAGGTCCAGCAGCAGTTCGGGGCAGTCGGCGATGAGCTGCCCGCCGGCGGAACCCATGCAGGGCAGCAGGTCGGCGATGGTGGCGGTGGACAGGCCCGCGGCGAGCAGGTTGCGGATGTGCTCGACGGTGGTCACGTCGGCGTCGGCATACACGCGGTAGCCACTGGGCAGGCGTCGTGGCCGCAGCAGACCCTGCTCCTCGTAGTAGCGCAGCAGCCGCTGGCTGACCCCGGTCCTGCGTTCCAGTTCGCCGATGCGCATGCCGCCCCCGAAATCCGCGCTTGACTCTCACACCTATGTGAGACTTTAGCGTCGCAGCATGTCCGACCGACAACTCCGCACCTCCGCGGGGCCACGCGAGTGGCTCGGCCTCGCCGTGCTCGTGCTGCCGACCGCGCTGCTGTCCATGGACGCCACGGTCCTCTACCTGGCGCTGCCCAGCCTCGCCGCCGAACTGGACCCGAGCCCGGGCCAGCTGTTGTGGATCTCCGATGCCTACGGCTTCCTGGTCGCCGGTTTCCTCGTCACCATGGGCACGCTGGGCGACCGCATCGGCAGGCGTCGCCTGCTGCTGATCGGGGCCGCGGCCTTCCTGGTCACGTCCGTGCTGGCGGCCTACGCGCCGTCGGCCGAACTGCTCATCGTCGCCCGTGGGCTGCTCGGCATCGCCGGCGCCACCCTCATGCCGTCCACACTCGCGCTGATCGGCAGCATGTTCCGCGACCCGCGCCGGCGCGGCGCCGCGATCGGGCTCTGGTCCGCGGGCCTGTCCGCCGGGGTGGCGCTCGGCCCGGTGGCCGGCGGGCTGCTGCTCGAGTGGTTCTGGTGGGGTTCGGTGTTCCTCCTCGCCGTCCCGGTGATGACCCTGCTCCTGATCACCGGGCCGATCCTGCTGCCGGAACACCACGACACCGAACCCGGGAAACCCGACCTGGCGAGCGTGGCCCTGTCCCTGGCGACCGTGCTGCCGGTCGTCTACGGCATCAAGCACCTCGCCGAGGGAGGATCGCTGCTTCCGGGTGGGGCCGCGCTACTGCTCGGCGCGAGCGCCGGAGTCGTGTTCCGGCGACGGCAGCAGCAGCTGAGGCGGCCGCTGATCGACTTCCGGCTGTTCGCCGCGCGGCCGTTCCGGAACGCGCTGCTGGTCCTGCTCGCCGCGCTCGCCTGCGTCGCCGGGGTCTACCTGTTCGCCGCGCTCTACCTCCAGCAGGAAATCGGGCTGTCCCCCATCGAGGCCGGGTTGTGGCTGGTGCCCTCCGCGGTGGCGATGGTCCTGACCTCGGTGGCGGCACCCGCACTGGCTCGCCGGATCCCGACCCACCGCCTGCTCGCGTGGTCACTGGCGGTGTCGGCGGTCGGCTTCGCCGTGCTGGCCTTCACCCCGGACGAGCACGGGGTCGCGCCGCTGGTCGCCGGACTCGTGCTGATCTACCTCGGCCTGGGACCGGTGATGGCGCTGAGCACGGACACCGTGGTCAGCGCGGCGCCACCCGGCCGGGCCGGTGCGGCATCGGCGCTGTCGGAGACCAGCGTGGAGTTCGGGCTGGCACTCGGGGTGGCGGTGCTCGGCAGCATCGGCACCTTCGTCCAGCGCGGACACGGCTTCACCCCGGGACTGGTCGTGGTCGCGGTGATCGGTGCAGCGGTGCTCCTCGGCCTCGCGGTACTCACCGGCAGGCGTCCGGCAGCCTGACCGCACGGAGGCGGAACACCCACCTGGTCGGGAACGGAGAGGCAGCAAGTGTGCCCGGGTGCTGCCCTCGCGGTCGTTGTCCGGTCGACCACCGTTCGGCAGCGTGGCGTGCGGAGCCCGAGCCCGTCGAGGAGGATGCCCGTGCACGCCCACGAGAAGTTGCCGGACAAGGACAAGCCGGTGTCACGTCCCACCGTTTCCGGAGTGCACGCACACGCGGCGACCTGCCTGGACGACACCGCCCACCACACGCCAGACTCGGTCCTGGCACTGCAACGCACGGTCGGCAACGCGGCCGTGTCCCGGTTGCTGACCGGGCTCCGCCACGGCAACGACACCGTCGTGCAGCGGGTGCAGGCCGATCCCGGCGTGGCGGTGGACACCGATTCCGGTTGGACGGTGTCCCTGACGGCGCAGCTCAACGGCCAGGACATCGGCACGTGGACCAGCCAGACGACCGCGTACAGCCCGCAGGACCACGCCGAGGACCAACTGATCGACTCCCTGGAGGCGGCCACCGACCCGATCACGCACACGCAGGAGGACCGGCACGTCATCGCCGCCCTCGCACTCCAGCCGAACCACCAGCACACGCTGCGCATCCAGCTCAGCGCGAGTCCGTGCTCCAGAGCGCGTGGGACCACGACGAAGACCAACGGGATGGACGGCTGCACGGAACGGCTCGTCCACTTGGCCACGCACGGCGTCAACGGCCACACCTTCGCGATCACGCTGCGCGCGCATCACCTCTACCGGCCGCAGAACGTCCCCAACGCCGCAGCGGCCTCCCAGGCGGCCATGGACGACCTCACCGCGGCGGGTATCAACGCCGCAATCGGCTGACGGCCGGATCCAGGTCCGTCACTCGAGCAATCGCCCACCGACAGTTCTCTTACCCGTGCGCGGCTTCTGATTCCGCAGCACCTGATCAGCTGGTCATCCAGCGGTCATCTGCACGCGGAACGATCACGCGATCGGAGCTGCGGGACGGGTTGCTCCGGCGTAGTCGTCGCCATCGTATCGGTGGTTGTCGATCTGTACGGGTTGTCCGAAGGTGGGGGCGTTGATCATGCGTCCGGCGCCGATGTAGAGACCGACGTGGTGGATGTTGCCGGGTGTGCCGTAGAAGACCAGGTCACCCGGCAGCAGCGGTTGCCCGGCCGGGACGCGCGGGCCCGCGTCGAACTGGGTCTGGGCGGTGCGAGGTAGGAGCACCCCGGCGGCGGCGTAGGCGGCTTTGGTCAGTCCGGAGCAGTCGAATCCCGCGTGTCCGGCGTCGGGCCCGTCGCCGCCCCAGACGTAGGGCAGGCCGCGCATGCCGCAGGCGTAGTTGATCGCCGCGAGGGCGACGGGGTTGGGGGCTTGGATGGTGTTGCAGTCGCCGTTGCCGACGCTGGTCACGGCGGCCTCGGCGTACTCGGTGGCCTGGTCGAGGACCATGTCGACGTACCAGTCGGCGTTGTTGTAGGCGAAGATCGCCGCCCGCAGGTCGCCGTGGTCCACTCCTTCGTCGCAGAGCAGGAAGGCGGCGGCGTGGATGGCGTCGTGGGAGTTGTACCGTGAGGGCGGTGTGGCGCCGCCGGGTGGGATGCGGTGGGCGGCGAGGACGCCGTGGAAGGTCGGGGCGAGGAACTGCATGGGTCCGGCGGCGCCGGCGGAGTTTTCGCCCTCGTGCACGCCGGGGGCTTGGAGTCGGCCATGGTCGGTTTCGATCTTGCCGATGGCGGCGAGCACGGTCCAGTCCAGGCCGGGGCAGTGGGGTGCGGCGGCGAGGTAGAGCCGGCAGTAGTCGGGCGGGATGTCGGCGATCGGGGCGGTGCAGTCCACGGTGGTGCTCGCCGTGCTGCCGAACAGGGCTTGCATGCCCGCGCCGAGCAGGACGGGGATGAGCAGCAGCGCTGCGGAGATGGCGATGGTGGTTTTGGCGTGCACGAGGTCACCGCCTGTGGGGGTTGCCCGCCGTGCGCGGTGCCGGGGGCGGCATGGGTGGGGGTGCGGGCGGCATCGGGTGCGGCGTGTCCGGCTTGGAGGCGTTCTCGTTGGCGGTGACGGCCGGTGGGAGGTGGGGCCAGGCGTCGGACAGTCCGGACAGGGTCCGTCGTCGGGTCCCGCCGGGCGGTGGGTCGAGGGGGAGCCAGATGTCGTCGGCGGGACCGGGGTGGGTGGAGGTGGGGTCGAGCAGTTCGGCGGCCGCGGTGGCGACCGGCACCCGGCGCGGGTCGTCCAGTTCACGCCACGCCCGGGCCAGCAGTCGGCGGGCGGTGGCCTCGCGAAGCGAGGTCGGCAGCCACACCAGCACGGGTGTGGCGATGCCGGTGGCCTGGGCCAGCGCGGCGTAGCCGGTCAGCTTTCCGGCGAGCTTGGCCACGGGCTCGGTGCCGAAGTCGTACTCCAGGAACCACTCGACCTGCCGGTCGCCGTCGTGCCAGCGGCCGTAGCCGTCGGGTTTGACCAGGTCGCCGAAGTGGCGGGCGCAGCGGGTCTCCGACCACCACGCCGCCAGCACCGGGTGCTCGCCGGGGTGGGGGTGACGGGCGTGGTCGACCAGGGCGGTGAACCACTCGTTGACCCCGACGGTGTGCGCGAGGCGCAGGCTGTGGGCGATGCCGAAGACCCGGTCGTGCCGGTAGCCGAGGGTTTTGACGTCCACGCCGTCCTCGGCGGCGAGCACGGCGGCTCCGGCCGGGGCCAGGACGTAGTGCATGGGGGCGGTGCCGATGGTGACGAAGGGTTGGAAGCGGTCGACGACGCCCCAGGTGTAGAGCTCGCGCAGCCGCTGGCGTCCGGACCGGAACGAGGGGAAGGCCAGGGTGGTGATCTGGTGGGCGGTGAGCACGCGGTGCTCCCACAGCATCCGGGCGATCCAGCGGTCGCGCGGGGTCAGCCGCCAGGCCAGTACGGCCTGGTGCTCGGCGGTGTTGGCCGCACGGAGGGTGGGGCGGAGGGGTTTGTGGCCGCGCAGGGCACGCTGCCGAGTGGGATTGGTGATCATGAATGCCCCCGGAGGTGCTGGTCAGCGGACTAGGGTGGACGGGTGACGGGGTGCGTTCACGGGTGGCTGCGGCCGGAAGTCGAGATGGCGTGCCTGGACGAGCACGAGTTGGTGCTGCGGTGCGGGCGCCAGGCGTCGGTGTCGGTGCGGTTCGCCGAGCGGCACGCGGCCCTGGATCGGCTGGACGGTCGGTTGTTCTTCCTGGTGCAGGTGCGGGCACCGGGGTTGGACGCCCGGCTGGAGGGGGTCACCAACCACGTGGTCGGCCGGGGGCTGGTGAGGTTCGTGGAGCGGTTGGAGGTCGAGGGTTGGGAGCGCGAACGGCGGTGGGGCAACGCCGATCGTGACCTCCTGGTCGGTGCCCGGTACGAGTCCGGTGGGCACATCGGGTTGACCTGGACGGTGAGGCCGTGGCGCCGGGTGCACGGGGATTGGTCGGCGTCGGTGACGACCTGGGTGGACGCCGGTGAGGACAGGGACGCGTTCGCAGCGAAATTGCGGTGGTTCCTGACCGCCGAAGGCCACCCGGTCGAGTACTACGACAGCGACGAGGTCTTCGACTGACCTCGGCACCGGTCCGACGCCTGCGTCATGCCGCACCCGACGAAGACGGTCCGACGCGTTCAGCCACGACGACGTGGATCCGCGTGGGGCGACCGGCCCGTGTGCTCGCCGCGAGGGACGGGTGCGGACCGGCTCAACCCGTCGTTGACGACCGGGACGCGTGCCCTGTGCCGTGCGATGTCACGGATCTCCCGGGCCCGGCCGGGAACGGCCGGCGGCAGCGGCTGCGTGCACATGGTGAAGGGCTGGGCCTGCTCGCCGTGCAGGACGAGGCGGACGGCGGCGTGGTAGACGCCGAGGTGGGCGAGGTCGTGGTCGGACAGCCTGGGTGCGGTGTGGCGGGCCAGCTCGTGGGCGTCTTCGGGTGAGGCGTTGAAGAAGATTTTGGAGCGGGCGTTGGTGGACAGGCCTTCGCGCAGTTCGCGGGGGAGTTGGCCGAGGTGTTGGTGGGCCAGGGTCATGGCCAGGCGGAAGCCGCGGGCTTCGGCGAGCATGTCCTCGATGGGGTAGGGCAGGTTGAGGAAGTTGTGGCACTCGTCGATCACCAGGCTGGCGTCGTGCCGCTGGCGTTGTGGGATGCGGACGCGAGCGGTGGTGGCCTGCCAGGTGCGGGCGACCACCAGCGACCCGACCAACCTGGTGGTCTCCTCGCCGAGTGAGCCCTTGGGGATGCGGACCAGGCAGATGCCGCCGTCGAGGACTTGGCTCATGTCGACGGTGGAGGGGCCGGCGGCGATGGCGTCGCGGACGAACGGGCGCAGCAGGAACGCGCGGAGCTTGTTCATCAGCGGGCTGACGGCCTGCGAGCGGGAGGAGTCGGTTAGCTCCTCGTACCAGCTCCAGAAACCGCGCAGCACCGGGTCGGTGACAGCGGCGGTGACGCGGGTGCGGAACGCGGCGTCGGCCAGCAACCTGGGCAGATCGGCGAGGGTGGCGACGCCGTCCTGGGTGCGCAGGGTCAGGCAGGCTGCGCGCATGACGTCGTCGGTGCGCGGGCCCCAGAACGCCGAGTAGACCCGCCGGAACACCGAGACGAGGTTGTCCACGGTCAGGTCGGTGTCCCCGCCGTCGAGCGGGTTGAGGCACGGCGGGCGGGTCTTGCTGTCGGCGTCGAAGAGCACGACCCGGTCGGCGGCCGAGCGGGGCAGACGGAACAGCACATCGGTGACCAGGTCGCCCTTGGGGTCGACGAGCACGATGCCGCGTCCGGCCTCGGCGTCGGCCAGGATCATGTTCCCGAGCAGGGTGGACTTGCCCGAGCCGGTGGCGCCGATGACGTGCAGGTGGTGCCGGGCGTCCGGGACGCGCAGCGCGACGGGGCGCTCGTGCCCGGTGTCGGTGACTCCGATCGGCTTGGCCTGCGGCCCCGGGGTGGCGATGCCGGGCGGGGGTGCGATGGCGCGGGCTCCGGCGCGCTGGACGCCGGGGATGGCCGCGTCGACCGGCAGGTGCGCGATCGCCGCCAGCTCCGGCACCGAGAGCAGGTCACCGCGACCGAGGCGGCGGGAGCCGAGCACCCGGCCGGGCTTGCGCAGGCGGCGGCGAACGTAGTGGTTGTGCTCGGTGTAGGAGGCGAACGACGCGGCCAAGGCGTGGGCCCGGCCGCGAGCGGTGTCCCTGGCTCGGCGGACCTCGTCCTGGTCGGTGTCGACGGGCAGCAGGGTGGCCACGGCGTAGCGCACCACGGTTTCGAACTGCGACCCGCGCTGCTTGGCCACGATGGCCCGGTCCTGCGCGGAGAACTCCAGCGAGGTCTGCGGATCACTGTGCGGGGTGCCCGTCCTCGACCTCGCCGTCGTCGACTGCCGCAGCCGGGACGAGCCGGGCGTGACCACGTCGAGCAGACGCCCGACCAGGCGGACCGAGCCGCCGGTGTGGACCCGGCGGGCGGCGCGGCGGGCGCGCTGGACGCGACGGCCGGTCACCGGGCGGGCCAGCACCTGCACGCAGGCGTGCTCGTCGCGGGCGAGACCGACCGGTGCCCCGATCAGGGCGCGGATCGGGTCGGCGTCGAACACCGAGCGGATCGGCAGCGCCTCCGGCCTGGCCAGGCGCAGCTCACCCCCGACCACCACCCGCCGCTGCCCCTCGCCCGGTGCGGGCAGGGGCGGCTCGGCGGGACCGACGCGGGTGTGCGCGCCGGGCCAGGCCGCCTCGATCGCGCGTTCGACCAGACCAGGTGGGATGACACCGGGCACCCACAACCGGATCGCCACCCCGGCCTCGGAGAACACGTACTCGCAGACCACGTGCGGCTGTCCGGTGAACGCCCGCCGCCACCCCGGTCGCAACAACCCCACCAGGTTGGACCACAACGCCGCCCCGCCCGCGGCATCCACGGTGGGCGGGGCGAGTACGGTGATTTGGCGGGCGTCGGCGAGCAGCAGCTCGTGGCAGCGGCGCGTCCACCACCGCCACCCGGCCACGACCACGCCTGCGACGACGGCGAGCACCGGTAGGGCGACCGGGCCCCAGGTCACCGCCTGCTCGCGCAGCCGGTCCAGCAGCGCCGACACGGCGCCGCCGGGGTCGCGCAGGTAGTCCGCCACCCAGCCCTCCGTCGGCACGGCCGCATCCGGATCGCTGTGGACGGCCGGTTCCGGAGGCCGTCCAAGTGCGGCCGGTGTTCGAGAAGACATGAGAAGTCCTTCCACGTTCGAGTGTGTGAGTGGCGTGGTAGGAGACGGCGGTCAGGCAGCGTCGACATGGTGGGGAGCGTCGCCGACACCCAGGTCGACGAACACGGCCCCGGTCTCCTCCTGCGCGTCGGCGTAGGCGGCGAGCTCGGCCGGGTCGCTGGTGACGAGGTGGTGTTCGGCGGGGGAGGCGATGGCGTGGAACGCCACCCGTTGCGTGCCTGTCGACAGCAGGCCCTGTCCGCGGTCGGCGGAGAGCAGGAACTGCCGTTCCCCGGCCGACAGGTCGAAGGTCCGGGTGATCTCGTCGATGGCCTGGGAGGCCTGCCTGAGCAGGATCTGGGTGGCGGCGTTGGCGACGACGGCTTTGCCGAGGTCGCTGCCGAGTACGTCGGCGGTGTCCTGGGTGGCCACGGTGAGCCCGGCCCAGTGCTTGCGGGAGGCCTTGGCCATGCGGAACAGGAACTGCGCGCCGGCGGGGTCCTTCATCAGCAGCCACGCCTCGTCCACTACGACCAGGTGTGGGCGGCGGATCGCGGGGTTGGACACCCGCCGCCACACCGCGTCCAGCGTCAGCAGGGTGCCCACGCCCTTGAGCTCGTCCGGGAGGTCCCGCAGGCTGAACACCACCAGGTGGCCTTCGGGGTTGACGCTGCCGGGCCCGTCGAACAGCTGCCCGAAGGCGCCGTCGACGAACGGGTGCAGCCTCGCCGCCAGCTCGCTGGCCTCCCGATCACCGGCCCGGCCCGCGCGCGTGAGCTGGTCCCGCAAGACGCGCAGGGTGGGGGAGGGTCGGGTCCAGGTGCGCGGGTCGGCGGTGATGCCTACCGACTGGTAGGTGGTGGCGATCGCCCTGTCCAGTGCCGCTCGTCCGTCCGCCGTGGGCTCACCGCCGAGCAGCACGGCCAGGACGGTGTGCAGGAACAGTGACCGGCGTACGAGTGCGTCCTTCGGGGCGGTGCGGTGTCCGTCGGCGCGGGTGTGGACGGGCAGGTCGAACGGGTTGAGGCGGACACCGGGTGCGCCGAGGTGGACGTGGGTGCCGCCGACCGCGGCGGCCAGGCGGGCGTACTCGTCCTCGGGGTCGACCACGGCGATCTCGACGCCCCGGTACAGCGACCGCAGCAGCTCCAGCTTCACCAGGTAGGACTTGCCGGCGCCCGAGCGGCCGAGGATCACGGCGTTGTGGTTGTGCATGCCCTCGCCGAACCGGTCCCAGTGCACCAGCCCTTGGGAGCCGATGTTGTAGCCGTAGAGCACCCCGGCCGGTGCGGCCACGGAGGTGGGGTCGGGTGCGGGCAGGTCGGGGCTGGTGAACGGGAACGCCGCGGCCAACGCGGAGGTGTCGAAGGTGCGGCGCATGCCGATCAGGTCCAGGCCCATCGGCAGCGTGGACACCCACCCTTGCAACGACCGGTAGGTGGTGTGCTTGGCGTCCAGCAGCAGCGAGGCGCACAGCGCCCGCAGCGCGGCCACCTCGTCGGCCAGGTCGCCTTCGGAGGCGGCGTGGACGGTCAGGTACAGCCCGACGCGGAACAGCTTGCCCTCGCCTCGGGCGACGCGGTGGGACAGGTCGTAGGCGTCCTCGGTGGCGGCCTCGACCTGCGGGTCGAACAGGCGGCCGTGCTCGGCGGTGTGCCGCCGCCCGGCCTCCAACCTCGCCAACTGCTTGCGTAACCTCGACGCGGCGGTGACCGGGTCGATCGGCTCCACGTGCAGCGACACGTCCAACCGCCCGGGGTAGGTCAGCAGCGGCGCCAGCCACCCGGGGTGCACCTCACGGGGGAAGCCCACCACCGCGAACGAGGAGACCCACTCGCCGCCGACCTCCAGGTGCCGCGCGCCCACCGACAACGCATCGGGCGTGAACGCCGCAGCAGCCGACGCGACCGAGGCCGAACGACGATCTCGGGCGCGGGACACCATCAGGACCACCTCCTCTGCTCGTCGTCGTGGTCCCGGTCGTCGTAGTCGTCACCCGGATCCGAACCGGCGGTGGTGATGACCTCGTCCGCACCGGCCAGCCCCGCCGACGGCGGCAGCAGCGAGTCCGGGTTGCACGCCGCGGCCAGCACCGCCGTGGCCTGCCCGGCATCCAGCGGCGTGACCACGACCCCGGCCGGGGACAGCAGCTCGACGGCCTCGCCGAGACGGCGCACCAGCCGCGACTCCGCCGCCCGCCGCACCCCAGGGTCGACCTGCGCCGCCGCCTGCCGACGGCGCCTGCCCGACATCGACCCCAGCAGCGCCCACGCCCCGGGACCGTCCCCACCATCGGTCGGAACCTCGGGGCCGAGCGGCTCGCGCAGCACCAGCAGCACCTGGCGGCGCAGCAGGTCGGAGCCGCTGCCGAGCTGGGCGAGGTAGTCGGCGTGCTCGCGCGCGGCGGCCTCCAACGCCGGGTGCGGCAACCCGCCCGAGCACTCGCGCAACTCGGCGATCTGGGCGGACAGGTCCAGCCGTTCGGTGCGCACCAGCACCTGGACCGGGGCGGTCAGCGAGTGCAGGTAACGTCCGAAGCAGGCCACCAACGCCTCCTGCTCGGCCGGGGTGCGCAGCGCGAAGTTCACCGTGCCGGCGACCGCGACGACCGCCAGGCCGTCGACGCCCAGGTCCACCACCCCGGCCTCGGTCACCGCCTCGGCCGGCAACCGCAGCGCCGAGGGCGAGACCGGCTCCGACCGCGCGCCACGCTCCCGCTGCCCCACGGTCCGCTCCGCGCCGGCGGTGAGCCAGGCCGGTGCCGGCCGCACACCCTCGGGCGCGGTGACCCGGTGCCGCGGGGACAGGCGCTGCCGGATCGCGGCCAGCACCAGCGCGTCCAGTGGAACGCCGTCGCGCCGCCCCAGCACCAGCACCGCCGAGGCCGCCCCGACCGGAACCGCGAACACCGCGAACACCGGCAGCGGCACCAGCGCGCGGGTGGCCGCCCACACCAGGTAGAGCACCGCCCCGACCGCGGTGAGGACCGCCAGCTGGCGGGCGGTCAGCGGCCCGAGCACATGATCGTCGAGGTCCACGTCGGCCGGGATGCGCACGGGTTGGCTCACCGCCGCTCACCTGCCTGCCGGTCGGCCGCATCCCGGCCTGCCGGTGTCGCCGGCGGCCTGGGAGGGGCCGGCGGTCGGAACAACACGGGCGCCGGTGTGTGTGTCCTGGGCCGACGACCGTGCGCACCGGTCGGCGGCACGGCGGAGGCGAACACCGGCGCCTGGGCGCGGGTGCTCGCCCGGATCGGGCGCACGGCGGCGTCCTCGGTGACGTCCCCGGTGGAGGGCCGGAACAGCGGCTCGGGCGACACCGCTGCCGCGCCTCGACGCGGCGGGTGCGCCGAGCCGGACCGGGCGTCCTGCCCGGCCATGCGGAACACCGGCACCGCGTCACCCACGGGGTGCGGCACGGGACCCGACGCGGCGTCGCCGGGCACCGCGGACCGGAACTCGGGCACGGCGGTGCTACCCACCGGATCCCAGTGCGCGAGGTCGTGCGTGGGCACCTGAGGCGGAGGCTGGAGGAACGGCAACCCCTGCCGGCCGGACACCGTGCGCCGCCGCGCGACCTCCCGCGCGCGCTGCGCGTGCAGTCGACGTCCGATCGCCTCGGCGGTCATCGGTCCGTCGACCCCGCCCCACTCCCGCACC
>NZ_JBHWIE010000048.1:0-39106 GCF_042732085.1 Actinosynnema sp. NPDC059797 | reverse complement strand
GTGGCGGGGGCGCCGCACCGGGGGCGCCCGCCGGACCCCGGGCGGGGGGGGGGCCGGGGCGCCCGCCGCGGTCGGGGCGCCCCCACCGGGGGCCGCTAGACGGGCTGGGCGTTGGGCTGGAAGACCTGGCCGTTGGCCGGGGCCTTGAGGTTGACCAGGTAGTCGGTCACCAGGGCGTCCACGCCCGCGCTGTCACCGAGGATGCAGTGGCCGAACGCGTCCACGCTGATCAGGCGCGCGTTGCCCAGCTGGCGGGCCATGCGCTCGGAGAACTTGTACTGCGTGGCCGGGTCGTAGTAGTTGCCCACCACGACGACCGGGTTCGGGGTGCGCTTGCCCCACGGGCCCGCGTAGCGGTCGGGCCGCGGCACCGGCCACGTGGCGCAGGTCAGCAGGTCGGAGGTGGCCTGCGACCGGCCGAACGTCGGCGACTCCCGCTCCCACGCGGCCGCGACCAGCGGGTACAGCTGCGGCAGGCGCGCGAACGGCTTGTCCGAGCAGTTCACGCCGTAGTACGAGTCGTCGAACTCGTACGGGGTCTCCGCCGCCGGCAGCGGGCGGACGTCGGCCAGGCCGCGCCGGTTGGCCAGCGGCGGCAGCTGCTCGACCTGCTCCTGCACGGAGAACGCCGCGGCCTCCGGGTGCAGCGCCGCGTAGACGGCCTGCAGCCAGGCGGCCAGCGCCTTGAAGCGGGTCGGCGCGTAGAGGTCGCTGGACACGCGGCCCACGTAGGCGTCGTAGGTGACCTCCTCACCGGAGGGCAGCGTGGCCGACCGGGTGCGCAACTGGTCGCGGACCTCGTCGAACTTGGCCCGCGGGTCGCCGTCGCTGTAGGCGCACTTGTCGCCCTCGGCGTCGCAGCGCTTCAGGAAGGCGTCCAGCGCCAGCTCGAAGCCCTGCGCGCGCTGCCGGTCGTACTCGGCGCCGTTGGTGGTGCGCAGCTTCGGGTCGACGTTGCCGTCCAGCACCAGGGCCCGCGACTTCGACGGGAACATGTTGGCGTAGGTGGCGCCGATCAGCGTGCCGTAGGAGAAGCCGACGAAGTTGAGCTGCCGGTCGCCGACGCCCTGCCGGAGCAGGTCGAGGTCCCGGACGACGGCCTCGGTCGACATGTGGTCCAGCAGCGGGCCGGCGGTGCGCGCGCACGCGTCGGTGTAGTCCTCGGTGGCGACCATGGTGTCGCGGATCTGGGTCCGCGTCAGCGGGATCGCGGACATCCGGCCGAAGACCTCCTCGGCCTCCTCCAGCGTCTCGAAGCAGCGCAGCGGCGAGCTGCGGCCCACGCCGCGCGGGTCGAACCCGATCAGGTCGAACCGCTTCATGACCTCGGGCTGGAAGAACGAGCTGCCGTACGCGGAGTAGATGAGGCCGGCGCCGCCGGGGCCGCCGGGGTTGAGGAACAGCGAGCCGACCTTGTTCGCCTGGTCGTCGGCGGGGCGCTTCATCAGCGCCAGGGTGATCTTGGGGCCCTTGGGCTTGCGGTGGTCCAGGGGCACGGGGTGGTTGGCGCAGCTGACCTTGGTCCGCTGGGCCTCGGGGATCTCGGCGAGCACGTCGGCCGGGCAGGCCGACCACGCGATCGGGGTGGCGCCCTGCGCTTCCTGGGCGGCGGCGGCACCGGTTCCGACCAGGCCCGACACCGCGGTGCCCGCGGCCAGGGCCAGAGCCAGTGCTCTGTTTCGGAGTTGCATCGGGTAGCGCTCCCTCTGTTCACTCGGCGTCGCCCCTCAGTGACAACCGCGACGCCATCGCGCGAGATTGTCACTCGTTCGTGTCGAGCAGTACCCGCAGAACGGAGGATTCGTGGCCGCCGATCGGTTCTTGCCCGGCCTGGAGCTGGCCGGGCGGTTCTACCGGGAAGCGGTCGAGCCGCTGGTCCACGAGCACTTCGGCCCGGTGCCGCACAGCGCGGCCCGCGTCGGGTCCGGCTCGGAGGTGCTGGGGTTCGACACCGAGCGGTCGGCGGACCACGAGTGGGGGCCGCGCCTCCAGCTGTTCCTGGACCCGGAGGACACCCGGGCCGACGACCTCCGGGCCGCGCTGTCGGAGCACCTGCCCAAGACCTTCCTCGGGTGGCCGACGCACTTCGCGGGCGGTGACGACGAGGGCACGAGCGCGGTCATGACGCCCACCGGGGGCCCGGTGGACCACCGCGTGGAGGTCACCGACCTGGGGAGCTGGTTCGACCGGCAGCTCGGCTTCGACCCGCGCGCGGGCGTCACGACGGCGGACTGGCTCGCCGCGCCGACCCAGCGGCTGCTGGAGGCGACCGCGGGCGCGGTGTTCCACGACGGGCTGGGCCAGCTCGAACCGGCCCGCGCCGCGCTGCGCTGGTACCCCGACGACGTGTGGCGGCACGTGCTGGCCTGCCAGTGGCTGCGGATCTCGCAGGAGGAGGCGTTCGTCGGCCGGTGCGGCGAGGTCGGCGACGAGCTGGGTTCGGCCGTGGTGGCGGCCAGGCTGGTGCGCGACCTGATGCGGCTGCGCCTGCTGCTGGACCGCCGGTACCCGCCGTACTCGAAGTGGCTGGGCAGCGCGTTCGCCCGGTACGCCGACCTGGTGCCGGTGCTGCGGGCGGTGCTGGCCGCCCGGGACTGGCGCGAGCGCGAGGAGCACCTGGTGGTGGCCTACGAGCACGTGGCGCGGGTGTGCGACGGGCTCGGGCTGGCCGAACCGGTCGACCCGACCACCCGGCCCTACCACGACCGGCCGTTCCGGGTGCTGCGCGCGGACCGGTTCACCAGGGCGCTGGCCGCCGCGGTCACCGACCCGGAGGTGGCCGCGCTGCCGCTGGTGGGCGCGGTGGACCAGTTCGTGGACAGCACCGACGTGCTCAGCCACCCGGCCCGGCTGCGCGGCCTGGCGTTCCGGCCGGTCACGGGGGTGTGAGCGGGCGACCCGGCCGCCCGCCCACCCACCCGCCCGCTACCCGGCCGCGCGGGCCAGGCTGAGCGCGAACCGCCCCTCCTCGTCGGTCCACCAGCGGTGCAGCTCGAAGCCCGCCGCGGCCAGCTCCCGCTCCACCCCCTCGCGCCGGAACTTCGCCGACACCTCCGTGCGCAGCTCCTCGCCCTCGGCGAACTCCACGTCCAGGCCGAGCGCGGGCACGTGCGACCGGACCGCCCGCAGCGCCCGCAGCCGCATCTCGATCCACTCCTCCTCGGCGTTCCACAGCGCGACGTGGGCGAAGTCGGCGGGGTCGAAGTCCGCGCCCAGCTCCCGGTTCACCACCCGCAGCACGTTGCGGTTGAACTCCGCCGTCACCCCGCGCGCGTCGTCGTAGGCGCGGACCAGCACGTCCGGGTCCTTGACCAGGTCCGTGCCGAGCAGCAGCCACTCGCCCGCGCCCAGCACGTCCCGCACCGAGGAGAGGAACTTGTCCCGCTCCTCCGGGATGAGGTTGCCGATCGTGCCGCCCAGGAACGCCACCACGCGCGGCGGCGCGCCCGGCAGCAGGCCCAGGTGCTCGGTGAAGTCGCCGACCACGCCGTGCACGCGCAGGCCCGGGTAGTCGGCCAGGATCGCCCGCGCCGCCTCGGCCAGCGCCGACCGCGACACGTCCAGCGGCACGAACTCCTCCAGCGTGCCGTGGTCGCGCAGCGCGGTGAGCAGCAGCCGGGTCTTCTCCGACGACCCCGAGCCCAGCTCGACCAGGGCGCGGGCGCCGGTGGTCCGGGCGACCTCCCCGGCCCGCGCCACCAGGATCTCCCGCTCGGCCCGGGTCGGGTAGTACTCGGGCAACCGGGTGATCTCCTCGAACAGGTCGCTGCCGACCGCGTCGTAGAACCACTTCGGCGACACCCACTTCGGCCGCGCGGTCAGGCCCGCCCTCGCCTCGGCGCGCAGCGCCAGCGCCGCGTCCTCCGGGCTCAGGTGCACGTCCAGCACAGGCTCGGTCATCCTCGTCCAATCCCCTTGATGTCCACACCGGACACGTCGGCCGTGACCACGTGCCCGTCGGGCAGCTCGCGCCAGCCCGGGTCGTCGTCGAGCGGTTCGGAGGCCAGCGTCACCGCGCCGCCGCCCGCGCGCACCCACAGCGAGTGGGTCCACGTCGTGCCGGCGAGCACGGTCCCGTCGGTGAGCAGCAGGTTCAGCCGCGAGCCCGGAGCGGCGGCGGCCACTTCGGACACCACGTCGGCCAGCGCCGCCGCGGGCGCCGCGCCCGCCGCGAGCCGGGAGCGGACCAACGCCCACAGCAGCGCCGAGTCGGTCGGCGCGTCCAACGTCAACAACGCCTCGGTCGGCAGTGTTCCCGCCACGTCCGCGACGGAGCCGGGCCAGTCCGCGACGCGGCCGTTGTGGCTGAACAGCCACCGCCCGTCGGTGAACGGCGCGCACGCGGTGTCCACCACCGGCATCCCCACCGTCGCCGACCGGACCGCGGCCAGCACCGCGCCGGACACCACGACCCGGCTCAACCGCGCCAGGTTCTCGTCCGACCAGATGGCGCCGGCCCGGCGGTAGCGCACCGCCGGGGCGCCCGGCGCGGGGTACCAGCCCACGCCGTAGCCGTCCGCGTTGATCGTGCCGCCGCCGCGCATGTCCCTCGGCGCGTACGACTGCCGCTCCAGCGAGTGCGGCGGGTCGTGCACCAGCGCGGCGACGGGCACGGCGGGACCCAGGTAACCCAGGTGGCGGCACACCGTCAGGCCGACTCGTCCCGGCTCGCGTCGCGGGCGCAGCGGAAACCGGCGAAGATCTGCCGCCGGATCGGGTAGTCCCAGTTCCGGAACGTGGCGCGCACCGCGGCCGGGTCGGAGCCGAACGAGCCGCCGCGCAGCACCTTGTAGTCCGGGCCGAAGAACACCTGCGAGTACTCGGCGTACGGGAAGACCTCGAACCCGGTGTAGCCCCGGAAGTCCGAGCTGGTCCACTCCCACACGTCACCGATCAGCTGGTGCACGCCCAGCGGCGAGGCGCCCTCCGGGTACGCGCCGACCGGCGCGGGCGACAGGTGCCGCTGGCCGAGGTTCGCGTGCCGCTCGGTCGGCTCCTCGTCGCCCCACGGGTAGCGGCGGGAGCGGCCGGTGGCCGGGTCGAACCGGGCCGCCTTCTCCCACTCGACCTCGGTCGGCAGCCGCTTGCCCGCCCACCGCGCGTACGCGTCGGCCTCGTGGTAGCAGACGTGCACCACCGGCTGGTCCGGGTCGAGCGGCGCGGTGACGCCGAACGCGGTGCGGTACCACCGGTCGCCCTGGCGCTCCCAGAAGCGCGGCGCGACCAGGCCCGCCTTGCGCACGTGCGCCCAGCCCTCGTCGCTCCACCAGCGCGGGTCGTCGTAACCGCCGTCGGCGAGGAACTCCAGGTAGGCGCCGTTGGTGACCGGGGTGGTGTCGATGAAGAACGGGTCGGTGCGCGCCTGGTGCGCGGGGCGCTCGTTGTCCAGCGCCCACGCCTCGGTGGAGGTGCCCATGGTGAACGGGCCGCCGGGCACCAGCACCTCGGCGGGTCCGACCGGGCCGCCGCGCGGCGGTGGCGGCGCGTCGAGCACCGGGTCGCCGACGCGCAGCTGGTGCGTGGCCAGCATGGTCTCGCCGTGCTGCTGCTCGTGCTGCACGATCATGCCGAACGCGAACCCGTCCTCGACGAGCCTGCGGCCCTCCAGCGGGGTGCGCTCCAGCACGTCGAGCACCTTCTCCCGGACCTCGGCCACGTACCGGCGGGCCTCGGCCGGGCCGAGCAGCGGCAGCTCCGGGCGGGCGGACCTGGCGTGCTTGAACGCGTCGTACAGCTCGTCGATGTCCGCGCGGACCGGCTCCCGGCCGCCCACGTCGCGGACGAGCCACAGCTCCTCCTGGTTGCCGATGTGGGCGAGGTCCCACACCAGCGGCGACATCAGCTTGGAGTGCTGGCGCACCAGGTCGTGGTCGTCGACGGCCTCGGTGAGCAGCCGGCTGCGGTCGCGGGCCCTGGTGAGCTGGGCGGCGACGTGGTCGCGCAGGCGTTCGGCGGCGGAGCGGTCCGGCGCCGCCCCGCCCGTGCCGGTCCCGTTCGCGCTCCTGTCCTGGGTGCTGGTCATGAACGGCCCCCTCCGGTCTTGTCCGCCAGCGTTCGGTGCAGTTCCTCGGCGATCGCGTCGGCCTGACCGGCCGACAGGTCGGTGTTCACGAGCGCGGCGCACCCCAGTTCGACCACGTCGCGCGCGGCGCGGGCGAGCACGGCGTCGTGCAGCCCGTAGCGGGCGGCGGCGAGCCAGCGGCCCGACGCGGTCTCGGTGGCGGCCAGGGCGGCGTCCACCACCTCCGGCGCGCTGAACAGCGCGACCATCAGGACCACGGGCGGCACCCAGCCGCCGTCTGCGGGCGTGTCGAGGTAGCGGACCTCCACGTACCCGCGCGGGCGCACCGGCGGGAACTGGAGGCTCAGGTGGTAGTCCAGGTCGTCCGGGGTCGGCCGCCGGTCCAGCGCGCCCGCGATCCAGTCCGCGAAGGTCAGCGGGCGCGGCGGCGTCCAGTCCGGTCCCGGTCGGCGGACCACGATGACCGGGGCGTCGACCACGCGTCGCGCCCACGCGGCGGCGGGGTCGGCGCACACCGCGGCGGGGCGGGTGCGCACGGGGTCGGTGGCGTAGAGGGAGCGCATCCGGGCGCTGGCCCAGTCGAGCCGCCTGCCGCCCACACCGGGCGAGTTGGCGAACAGGGCGTTGAGGACTGGGCCCAGCGCGTGCACCGCCGCCCACCGCTTCGGCAGGTCCTCCAGCAGGCCGAAGTCCAGGCAGACCTGGAGGCCGGCGGTGCTGCACATCATGGTGATGCCCTCGGGGCCGAGCGGGGCGAAGGCGTGTTCCATGGCCGCGTAGCGCGGCACCCGGAGCAGTCGGCTCGGCGGGCGGAACGGGTCGGCGCCCCGGCCGCCCAGGCGCAGCCCGGCGGGCGCGAGCAGGTGCTGGAGGTGGTCGACGTCGGTGGCGACGGTCTTGAGGAGGTCGCTCAGCGATTCGCGTGGCGGGGTGGAGATCTCCACCTGGCCGCCGGGCTCCACGGTCAACGGTGTGCCGGACGGGAGCGGGCGCCGGGGGCTGTCCGGGACGAGGGTCGGTGGGGCGTGCTCACCGAGCGCGGCCGCGAGGGTCGCTGCGTCCAGCGGACGGGCGGGGTCTTCGACGTGGTGGACGGTCCATTCCAGTTCGACTCCGAGGAGCCTCGGAGGACCGTGCTTGAAGCAGACCGACGCCACGTAGGCCTCGGCTTCCGCTCTGTCCCGGAACACCGCCGGGACGGGCCCCTCAGCGGAGGCGTTACGGACAGCAGTCACTATTCGCACTCCCGGTGATCATCCTCGTCCTGTCGACGCTACACGGGGGTACCGACAAACACAGCAGGGCAAAACGTCCTCTCCAGAGCGACGTCCACGCTGTGAGCAGGGTGTTCACCTCGTGGACAGCGGGAGGGAGGTCGTTCTTCGCCGGGTCCGGCCCGCCGGGGAGGGGCGCGGGAGGGGCGCAACCGCCGGTCGGGTGACGGGCGCTCAGCGGTCGGGGCCGATCCCGGTGGGGTGAAGCCCCACGGGGTGAACGTGGACGGGGTGGACGTGGACGGGGTGGACTCGGTCTGGGTGATCTTCGGCGGGGTGGGTTCCGACGGGGTGGACTCGGTCGGGGTGGGCTCCGGCGGGGTGGGCTCCGGCGGGGTGGGCTCCGGCGGGGTGGGCTCCGGCGGGGTGGGCTCCGGCGGGGTGGGCTCCGGCGGGGTGATCTTCGGTGAGGCGGGCTCCGGCGCGGTCCGCCTCTGCGCGGTCCGCCTCTGCGCGGTCCACCTCGGCTCGGTAGACCTCCGCGCGGCGGCGGAACTCCGCCCGCGAGGACGGCGCGTCGAGCGCGATCCGGTCGAGCAGGTCCGCCCGGTGCGACCCGACCGGCAGCGCGAAGGGCGCCCGCAGCAGCCCCGCGCACCCCGCCGCGAACGGCACGAGCCGCACCACCACGTCCTCCCGGTCCGCCACCGACCGCCACTGCCCGGCCAGCACCCCGGCGTCGCCGACCCGGGCGTGGAGCGCGGCCTCGTGCACGAAGAACCTCGTGGCGGGCGGCGCCTCCCCGGTCTCCGCACCGGTCTCCGCACCGGTTTCCGCGCCGAGCGCGGCGGCGTAGGCCGGGGTGCGCAACTGCCGCGGCACGCACAGCGTCTCGAACACCACCAGCTCGACGCCCGCGGGCGCGCCGGGGTCCGGGCCGGGGTCCGGGCCGACGAGGCCGAGGAGGTCGATCAGGTCCGGTCCGCGGCGGCTCCGGTCCTGGGTGGACGGTCGCGCCGGCGGCCACCCCAGGACCGCCGCGGTCCGCGACAGCGGCCGGATGTCCTCACCTGCGGTCACAGCCCGCCACCGTAGTGGTCCTGACCAGGCGTTTCGAGCCCAGCCCGACAAGTACACCCCAAAGTGGACCAGCCCAAGCCGTACGTACTGATTGGATTTCGCCGAGCCGCCCTGGCAACATCGACCGGTGCCCAGGGTGAGCCAGGACCACCTCGACGCCCGCCGCCGCCAGATCCTGGACGGCGCGCGTGCGTGTTTCGCGCGCTTCGGTTACGAGGGCGCGACGGTGCGCCGCCTGGAAGAGGCTACCGGCCTTTCCAGGGGTGCGATCTTCCACCACTTCCGCGACAAGGAATCGCTCTTCCTCGCCCTCGCCGAGGACGAGGCGCTGCGCATGGCGGAGGTCGTCGCCGAGCAGGGCCTCGTCCAGGTGATGCGGGACCTGCTGTCCGCGCCCGCGCCCACCGGCGACGCCGAGCACCCCGCCGACTGGCTCGGCACCCGGCTGGAGGTGTCGCGGCGGCTGCGCACCGACCCCGAGTTCCGGGCGCGCTGGGCCGAGCGGTCGCGGCAGCTCACCGACGCGACCCGGCAGCGCCTGGAGCGCCAGCGGGAAGCCGGGAAGCTGCGCGACGACGTGGACGTGGACGTGCTGACGTCGTTCCTGGAGCTGGTGCTGGAGGGCCTGGTGTCGCACCTGGCCATGGGGCTGCCCGCCGACGACCTCGAACCCGTGCTCGACCTGGTCGAGGAGAGCGTCCGCCGGCACCGCCGCACCGGATGAACCGCTACCTCTTATCGGCCGGCCTCGCGCGCCTCGCGGACGAGATGGTGAGCGTGGCGGTGCTGATGCTGGTCGCGTCGCGCACGGGTTCGGAACTGCTCTCCGGGCTGGTGGTCGCCTCCTACACGGTGCCGTCGGTGGTGTCCGGACCGGTGCTCGGCGCGTGGCTCGACCGCGCCCGCAGGCCCGTGGTCCTGCTGGTGGGCAACCAGGTCACGCTCGCGGCGATGACCCTGGCCATGCTCGTCGCCCCGGTGCCGCTGCTGCCCGTGCTCGCCTTCGTCGCGGGCATCACGCTGCCGATGACCAGCGGCGGGTTCACCAGCCTCGTGCCCAGGCTCGCCGCGTCGAGCGGGGTGGACCTGGACCGGGCGACGTCGCGGGACGCGCTGCTGTTCAACGCCGCCGCGATCGGCGGGCCGGCGCTGGCGGGCGTGCTGGGCGTGGTCGCCTCGCCCGAGGCGGCGGTGGCCGCGATCAGCGCGCTGTCGCTGGTGGGCGGGCTGTGCACGGCGGCGCTGCGCGTGCCGCCGCACCCGCCGGGCGCGCACCCGTCGCTGTGGACCGCCGTGCGGCGCGGGGTGCGGCACCTGGCGGCCACTCCCCCGCTGCGCGGCTCGACGATCACGTCGGTGCTGGGCTACGGGGCGACCGGCCTGGTGTTCATCGCGCTGCCGTTCCACCTGGAGGACCTGGGCGCGGGCCGGGACTCGGCCGGGATCGCGTGGGCGGCGCTCGAAACGGGCTGCGTGGTGGGCGTCCTGGTGGCACGGCGGTGGCTGCCGCGGTGGCGGCCCGAGCGCGTGGTCTTCACGACGGTCGCGCTCTACGGGCTCACGCTGCTGCTGTGGCCGGTCGCCGGGAACTTCACCGCGCTGCTCGCGGTGATCCTGCTCAGCGGCCTGGTCCAGGGGCCGACGCTGCCCGCCACCATGACCGCCCGGCAGCGGTACACGCCGGGCCCGCTGCTCGGGCAGGTGTCGACCACCGGGGCGAGCCTCAAGATCGGCGCGTTCGCGCTCGGCGCGGCGGCGGCCGGCACGCTGGTGGAGGTGTGGCGGTGGACGCCCGTTTCGGTGATCTTGCTGGTGGCGGCCTGCGAGCTGGTGGCTGCGTCACTCGGGGCAATCGCCGCCAGGACCGGGCGTGGCGTCCCGGCGACCCCATAGGATCTCCGCCATGGCCGACCCGCGAGCTGCCCACGTGCACCGGGTGCGGGTGCGCCCGGTCGACTGCGACCGCCAGGGGATCGTGCACGCCTCCCGCTACGCCGTCTTCTTCGAGGCCGCGATGGTGGAGACGCTGCGGTCCCTGCTGGGCTCCTACAAGGAGTTGGAGAAGCGCGGCGTCGACTTCGTCATGGCGGAGACGTCCATCCGCTACCTGAGCCCGGCCCGGTTCGACGACCTGATCCGGATCGGCGTGCGGGTGCGCACGCTCGGCACCACGACGCTGACCATGGGGTTCGAGGCGGACGTCGACGGCACGCCGGTGGCCACCGGCTGGAACCGCTACGTCTCCTTCGGCACGCCGGAGCTGCGCACCACGCCGATCCCGGAGGACTTCCGCCGGGTGCTGGAGCGCAGGCCCGCGTCGAGCCGGACCGCGAGGCCCGCAAGCGCCAGAACCACCCCTGCGGCCCGCGGCTGACCTACCCGTCCGACCTCCGCCCGCAGCCGACCGCCGGCCCCCGCCCGCCCGTCAGACCTTCGCCCGCACCTCGGCGCCCACCGCGTGACCGGCGCCCGAACCCTCGGCCCGCGCCACCACCCGGCCACCCCGGACCCGCACCGCGACCTCGGTCTCGTCGCTGACCGAGGGCACCCCGGCCGCCGCCGCGAGCGCGCCGCCCTCGTCGCACACCACCCGCACGCGCGGCCACGCCTCGACCGGGAACGCCTGCCGCAGGCAGGCGCACAGCTGCGACACCACCAGCCGGACCAGCGGCGCCAGCTCGCCGGGCACCCCGGTGACCGCGGCGACCGTGACGAGCCCGCCCGCCCACCCGCCCGACCGCACCGCCTCCTCCGCGGCGGCCAGGCGGTTGAGCCCGAGCACGACGACCACGCCGTCCTCGTCCGGCGTGACCGGCGCGGCGCGCACCAGGTCCACGGCGGTCGGCGGGCGCCACGGCGCGTCCTCGACCCGGACCGGCGGTCGCGCGGGCGGCGGCCACCAGTCGCTCAGGTCCAGGCCCGCCAGCCGTTCACAGGCGCTGATCAGGTCGAACGGCTCGCCGAAGCCGGGCGCGGCGCCGGCCAGCCCGCTCGCGCCGTGCAGGGCGGTCAGCACGGTCTCCGCGACGCGGACCATGCGCGGCTGCGGCGCGCCGGGTGGCGGGGCGACCGGTTCCAGGCGTTCCATCGCCAGGCCGAGCAGCAGCGCGTCCAGCTTGAGCAGCTGGGTGAACGGGCGCCGGGTCGCCTCCTCGGCGGCCACCTCGGCGGAGAAGTCGCGGTGCAGCGGGTCGAACGCCGGTGAGGTGACCCACGCGCGCGCCAGCGCGCCGAGCGCCGTGCGGAGGTCCGGGCCGCGGTGCGGGTCCGACGGCGTGGGCGCGCGTTCCACCAGGTCGGCCAGCACGGCGAAGTACAGGGCGCGCTTGCCCGGGAAGTTCGAGTAGACCGCGCCCCGGGTCAGCTCGGCGCGCTGGGCGATCACGTCGACCTTGGCGTCCCGGAAACCGCGCTCGGCGAACTCGGCGCGCGCCGCGTCCAGCACCCGCGCCCGGTTGCGCTCCTGGAGCTCCGCCCTGCTCAGCCGCACCATCACGCTCCCCGTTTGCCACGCGCCGCGCGATCAAGATACCGTGCAACTCAGATGACGTGAACATCTGATCTGAACATCTGGAGTTCCCGATGACCGTTACCGAGCTGAACCCCGCCGACCCGGCGGTGCTGCTCGACCCGTTCACCGCCTACGGCAGGGCCCGCGAGGAGTCGCCCGTGGCGCGGATGCCGCTGCCCGGCATGGGCGCGCTGTGGATCGTCACCCGGCACGAGGACGCGCGGGCGATGCTCAACGACCCGCGCTTCGAGGTGAACTCCGCCAGCTTCATGCGCCCGCCCGGCATCCCGGAGCACTGCCTGCCGTACCTGCGGACGATGGCCGAGATCGACGGTCCCGAGCACACCCGCCTGCGCAGGCTGGCCGCGCCCGCGTTCACCGCCCGCCGGGCGGCCGGGCTGCGGTCGCGGGTCGAGTCGACCGTGGAGGCGCTGCTGGACGCCCTGCCGGACGGCGACGCCGTGGACCTGCACGAGCACTTCGCCCGGCCGCTGCCGATGGAGGTGATCTGCGAGCTGGTCGGCATCCCCCCGGCCGACCGACCGCGGTGGCGCGAGCACGGCGCGGCCGTGGCGGCGGGTCACGGCGAGGCGTTCATGGCGGCGATCCCGCAGATCATCGCGGACGCGCGGGCGGCCGTGGCGAGGCGCGCGGACGAACCGGGCGACGACCTGATCTCCCAGCTGCTGGAGGCCAGGGCGGAGGACGGCGACCGGCTCTCGGAGGTCGAGCTGGTCACCCTGGTGTGGCACCTGGTGCTGGCCGGGCAGACCCCGACGAACCTCGTCACCAACGGCCTGGCGGCGCTGCTCGACCACCCGGACCAGCTGGCCGTGCTGCGCGCGGACCCCGACCTCGTGCCGCGCGCGGTGGAGGAGCTGACGCGCTGGGCGGGGCCGCAGCTGCTCACCACGCCCCGGTACACGCGGGAGGAGGTGACGATCGGCGACGTGGTGATCGGCAAGGGCGAACGGGTGACGGCGGCCATCGTCTCGGCCAACCGCGACCCCCGGGTGTTCGACGACCCGGACGAGCTGGACGTCACGCGCACGCCCGCGGTCGGCCACCTGGGCTACTCGCACGGACCGCACTTCTGCCTGGGCGCGGCGTTCGCGCGGGTGCAGGTGGAGGTGGCGCTGGCGGCCGTGCTGCGGCGGTTCCCCGACCTCACCCTGGTGGAACGGCCGGCCCCCATCCCCGACGGCGGCACCTGGCGGCTGTCCTCGCTGGTGGTCCGGCGCTGAAGCCGGCGGTCCGGCGCCGGAGGACCGCGGACGGCGCCCGGCGACGATCAGCCGGCGAGGACCTCGTCGGCGATCTCGGCCGGGCTCCGGTCGTCGGTCTCCACCACGCGGACCCCCGCCGGCGCCGGCGGGACCACCGCCAGGGCGCGCAGCTCCGCCTCCGGCCGGCCGAGCAGGTCGTCGCCGGGCAGTGACACGCCCTCGCCCCGCCCCCGGGCGAGCAACCGCTCGACCAGCCGCTCGCGGCTCGCCGTCAGCCAGAACGGGGTCGCGCCCGGCACCGCGTGCGCCAGGTCGCCGACCACCACCAGGTGCTCGGCGCCCGCCTCCCGGTAGGCCCGCACGACGTTGCGCAGGTTGCGCGCCACCGCGTCCGCGGCGAGCGGCGGCGTGGCGAAGGTGATCTGCGCCAGGTCGACGTACCCGGAGCGGGCGGTGGCCTGCAGGCGGCGGTGGACCTCCCAGCCGACGGTCGACTTGCCGACGCCGCGCGGGCCCGCGATCCACAGCATCACCGCCGCCACCTCAGCACCACGGCCACCCCAGCACCACAGCACCGCCGCCACCTCAGCACCGCCGCCACCTCGCCAGCACCTCGTCGACCACCGCCGCCGGGGTGCGGTCGCCGGTGTCCACGGTGAAGTCGGCGAAGTCGTCCCGCTCGAACGCCTCCGCCACGTCCCCGACCACGTCGGCCAGTTCGGGCATCCACCCCCGGGCCAGGACCCTGGCGCGCAGCTCGTCGGGGTGCGCCCGCAGTCGGCACCAGGTGATCCCCGCGCCGGGCAGCAGGTCGGCGTACCACCGGGCCAGTTCGCGGGTGTCCGGGCCGCCGGACACCACGAACGCGTCGTGCACGCGACCGGACCACAGCGCGCCCAGGGCGCTCGACTTGACCCGGTGGTTGTCGGGGTCGTCCGGGGGCGCGGGGTGGCACAGCCCGAGCTGGTCGACATCGACGTACGCGGCCCCGGCCAGTTCCCGGTAGACGCGCCAGCCGATGGTCGTCTTGCCCGCGCCCGACGGGCCGAGCAACCACAGCACCCCGGTCACCGGCCGCAGGGTAGCCGCAGCACCGCACCTCGGCAGAGCCGTTTTTCCTTGAAACCCTCTCGCGTCCGGTCCAGTGTGGTCCCATGTCCACGGTGAAGAACGCGGCGTTGCTGTTCCTGGGGCGCAACGTCGTCCGCCTGCAAGCGCTCCTCGGCGACCCGGCCGGCCGGCTGTTCGGGACGGACCCGACCCGCGACCCCTACCCGGAGTTCGAGCGGGTGCGCCGGCAGGGCGTGCTGGTGCGCAGCAAGATGGGGCTGTACCTGACCGCGTCGCACGCACTCAGCTCCTCGCTGCTGCGCGACCCGGGTTTCGGCACGCTGGCGCCGAACGCGCTCTCGCCCGTGGACTCGTCGGCGTACGTCGGCGGCAGGCGGCTGGTCAACCCGGTCGAGGAGTCGTTCCTGGTGCTCAACCCACCGGAGCACACCCGGCTGCGGCGGCTGGTCGCGCCGTGGTTCACGCCGCGCGGGCTGCGGGCGCAGGCGGCGACCGTGGAGCGCGTGGTGGAGGAGTACCTGGACGAGGTGGGCGAGCGGCCGACGTTCGACCTGGTGCGCGACTTCGCCGTGCGGGTGCCGATCCAGGTCATCGCGGACCTGCTCGGCGTGCCCGGCGCGGACCACGCCTCGTTCGCCCGGTGGGGCAGCTCGCTGGTCAGCGCGATCGACGGGGTGCGCGACCTGGGCGAGATGCGGCGGCTGCACCGGAGCCTGCGGGAGTTCGACGCGTTCCTCGACGACCTGGTCGAGCGCAGGCGGCGCGACCCCGGCCCGGACGACGTCGTGTCGGCGCTGGTCGCGCGGGAGGACCTGAGCCGCGAGGACCTGATCGCCACCACGGAACTGCTGCTGGTGGCCGGGTTCGAGACGACGGTCAACCTGATCGGCAACGCGGTGCTGGCCGTGCTGGGCGACCCGGCGGTGCGCGAGCGGCTGGTCGCCGACCCCTCGTGCGCGGAGGCCGTGGTGGAGGAGACGCTGCGCTTCGACCCGCCGGTGCAGTACACGGTGCGGGTCCCGTTCGAGTCGACGGAGGTCGCCGGCACGCGGGTGGCGAAGGGCACGCCGATCATGATGCTGATCGGGGGCGCGAACCGGGACCCGGAGGTGTTCGCCGACCCGCACCGCTTCACCCCCGGCAGACCGGACGTGCGCGAGCACCTCTCGTTCTCCTCGGGCGTCCACTACTGCCTGGGCGCGGGACTGGCCCGGATGGAGGCGGCCGCCGCCCTGCGCGGCCTGTTCCGCCGCTTCCCGGACCTGCGCGCGGCGGGGCCCGTGACCCGACGACCGTCGCGGGCCATTCGGGGCGCGGCGCGCATCCCGGTAACGACTGGGGTGAAAAAACGACACACGATGGTGGAAACCATCAGCTGACCCACAGGTCCGTGGTGCATGCTGGTGGGGCGAGCGACCCGCCGCACCGCCGCCGCGGCGGGTCGCTCGCATTCCTCCGCAACGATGCGGAAAACGCCCTCTAGTCCACGCCTCGCATCAAGCCGTGGATGGACTTGGCGCCCACCACCAGCGAGACGCCCAGCGCGATCGCCAGGCCGCCGAGCACGCCGAAGTACGCCACCGCGTTCTCGTCGCTGTAGAAGCGCACCACGATCGCGCCGACGCCCTGCCCGGCCGCCGTGGCGAGGAACCACAGGCCCATGGTCTGCGAGGCGAACGCGCGCGGCGCGAGCTTGGTCGTCACCGACAGGCCCACCGGCGACAGCATCAGCTCGCCGCAGGTCATCACCAGGTACATGGCGATCAGCCACAGGAAGCTCACCCGGACCGCCGGGTCGCCCTGGCTCGCCACCATCATCAGCAGGAACGACAGGCCCACCAGCAGCAGCGAGTAGCCGAACTTCCGCGGCGTCGCGGGCTGCCGGTTGCCCAGCCTCACCCACAGCAGGGCGAACAGCGGCGCGACCGCGATGATCATCACCGGGTTGATCGACTGGATGAACGACGGCGGGAAGGACAGGCCCAGGAACGAGTTGTCCACGCGCGTGTCCGCGAACGCCGCGATCACCGTCGCGCTCTGCTCGAACAGCAGCCAGAACATGGCCGCCGCGATGAACAGCGGGATGTAGGCGATCACCCGGGACCGCTCCACCGGCGTGGTGCGCGGGCTGCGGATCATCACCGCGAAGTAGCCGATCGGCAGCAGCACCGACAGCAGGCTGATCAGGTTGATCACGCCCTCCGCGCCGAGCACGCCGGTCACCACCAGCAGCGCGACCACCGCGACCGAGCCCAGTACCACGGCCGCGATCCGGCCCAGCACCCGGCCCCGCTCCTCGACGGGCAGCGGGTTGGGCGGCGCGGCGGCCGAGTCGCCGAGGCCCCTCATCCCCGCCCGGTACACGACCAGGCCCAGCGCCATGCCGACCGCCGCCGCGCCGAAGCCGAGGTGCCAGTCGTACTCCTCGCCCAGGAAGCCGCACACCAGCGGCGCCAGGAAGCCGCCGAGGTTGATGCCCATGTAGAAGATCGTGAAGCCCGAGTCGCGGCGCGGGTCCTGCCCCTCGTAGAGGCCGCCGACGACCGTGGAGATGTTCGGCTTGAGCAGGCCCGTGCCGAGCACGATCAGGATCAGGCCGGTGTAGACGCCGGTCAGCCCGATCGGCAGCGCCAGCGCGATGTGCCCGAACATGATCAGCAGCCCGCCGTGGAACACCGCCCGCTGCCCGCCCAGCACCCGGTCGGCGAGCCAGCCGCCCGCCACGCCGGACATGTAGACCGAGGCGCCGTAGATGGCGACCAGCGACAGCGCGAAGCTCTTGTCGAGCCCGAGCGCCCCCTCCGCCGTGGAGCGGTACAGGTAGTAGGCGAGGATCGCTTTCATCCCGTAGTAGGAGAAGCGTTCCCACAACTCGGTGAAGAACAGCGTGGACAGTCCTCGGGGGTGCCCGAAGAAGCCCTGCTGCGGGGTGGAGACGGCGCTCGTGGCGCTCACGGGGGTCCTCCTGGTGTCACAACCTCACCATCGGTAGTCGGCCAAAACTACGCCGAACGGGTGTATCGCGAGAAATCCGGTTACCCCTGAGTGGCCCAACGCACAGCCCCGGGGTGCGCTGGGCGGGAACCTTTGGTCCACTCGACTGGTGGATCTGATCGAGGCTCACGGACTGGCGATGAGGGAGTTCGACTCGCGGGTGCGGGAAGTGCGCCCCGAGCAGTGGGACGCGCCCACGCCGTGCGCGGAGTGGACCGTGCGCGACCTGGTCAACCACCTGGTGCACGAGCAGCTGTGGGCGCCGGAGCTGCTGGCCGGCTGCACGGTCGAGCAGGTGGGCGACCGGTTCGACGGCGACCAGCTCGGCGACGACCCGCTGCACTCGTGGGTCCTGGCGGCGGGCGCGGCGCGCGAGGCGTGGATCGGGCCGCACGCGCTGGAGAAACCGGTGCACCTGAGCTACGGCAAGGTGCCGGCCGAGGAGTACGGCTGGCAGATGACCTCGGACCTCGCCGTGCACACCTGGGACCTGGCGCGGGCGGTCGGCGCGGACGAGCGGATCGACCCCGGGCTGGCGGAGGCGGTGCTGGAGTACCTCACGCCGAACGTGGAGGACTGGGCCGCGAGCGGGCTGTACGCGCCGCCGGTGCCCGTGCCGGACGACGCCGACGCGCAGACCAGGCTGCTGGCCCTGACCGGCCGGGAGCCCTGAGCGCCGCCACCGCCTGCTCCCCTGCCGACCGCGTCCCGCCCCGCCCGGTCCCCCGCCCGGACGGGGCGGGACGCGTCTCCCCCATCGCTCGTGCGCCAACCCCCGACGGTCCCGGCGCACACCACAGTGTCAACCGGTCGGGGGTTGTCCGGGATCGGCGGGCGCGGGTTGACGACACCTGCCTGACAACGGGTCGGCCCGTCAGGGACCGGTGACGCCCGGCTCCCAGCTCTCGGGCCGGCCGCTCTCGGTCAGCAGCAACTGCCAGTCGCCGAAGCCCATGGGCGCGTCGTGGTGCCACGGGAAGCGGCCCTGGGCGGTGGGCACGATGATCTGCACGGCCGCGAAGTCGCCCTTGCCGTACAGCAGGAACGCGCTGCCGAAGAACTCCGGGTAGAAGCCCTTGAACACCCGCTCGAACGTGATAGGCACGCCGTCGAAGAAGTCCCAGTACAGCTTGCCCGGCAGGAACCGCTCGCCCGAGCGCGCCCGGTCGACGTAGGCCCGGATGAGCACCTGCGCCTGCTCCGGCGGCAGGCCGATCACCACGGCCTCGGCCACGCCGAACCGCCGCCAGGCGCCGACGGAGAACGCGTACCCGGCGCCCTCGGCGTCCTCGGGCACGGTGACCACCGCGTGCCCGTGCAGCTCGGCCTGCTCCAGCAGCCAGTCGCGCAGCTTCAGGTCTTGGGTCGTGGGGTTGGACACCGGGCCATTGTGCCCGTGCGCGGCACCGGCAGGACCGCGCCCCCCCGCCGGGCGGCCGGCACGGGGGCGCGGGCGGACCGCTCGCGGGTCAGCCGACCTCGGCCATGACCTCGTCGGACACGTCGAAGTTCGCGTAGACGTTCTGCACGTCGTCGCAGTCCTCCAGCGCGTCGATCAGCTTGAAGATCTTCCGCGCGCCCTCGGCCTCCAGCTGCACCGACACGGACGGCAGGAAGTTCGCCTCGGCCGACTCGTAGTCGTACCCGGCGTCCTGGAGGGCCTTGCGCACGGCCACCAGGTCACCGGCCTCGGACACCACCTCGTAGCTCTCGCCGAGGTCGTTGACCTCCTCGGCGCCCGCGTCCAGCACGGCCATGAGCACGTCGTCCTCGCTCAGCTCGCCCTTGGGCACGATCACCACGCCCTTGCGGCTGAACATGTAGGCGACCGAGCCGGGGTCGGCCATCGAGCCGCCGTTGCGGGTCATCGCGGTGCGGACCTCGGACGCGGCCCGGTTGCGGTTGTCGGTCAGGCACTCGATCAGGACCGCCACGCCGTTGGGGCCGTAGCCCTCGTACATGATGGTCTGCCAGTCGGCGCCGCCCGCCTCCTCACCGCCGCCGCGCTTGCGGGCGCGCTCGATGTTGTCCAGCGGGACGGAGTTCTTGCGCGCCTTCTGGATGGCGTCGTACAGCGTGGGGTTGCCGTCGGGATCGCTGCCGCCGGTGCGCGCGGCGACCTCGATGTTCTTGATCAGGCGCGCGAACAGCTTGCCGCGCTTGGCGTCGATTGCGGCCTTCTTGTGCTTGGTGGTCGCCCACTTGGAGTGGCCGCTCATTTCTCCTCCGTCTGTCCCTCAGCCCGCCGCACGGACCATGTCCACGAATAGGCGGTGCACGCGCCCGTCGCCGGTCAGTTCCGGGTGGAACGAGGTGGCGAGCACGTGCCCCTGCCGAACCGCGACGATCCTACCGGCGGCCTCCCCCGCGTCCTCGGATTCGGGGACCCTGGCGAGCACCTCCACGTCGTCGCCCGCGGATTCGACCCACGGCGCGCGGATGAAGACCGCGTGGACCTCGCCCACGTCGGTGAAGTCGAGTTCGGCCTCGAAGGAGTCGACCTGCCTGCCGAAGGCGTTGCGCCGGACCACGATGTCGAGGCCGCCGAGCTGGTGCTGGTCGGGCCGCCCGTCGAGCACCCGGTCGGCGAGCAGGATCATGCCCGCGCACGAGCCGTAGGCGGGCATGCCCTCCTTGATCCGGGCGCGCAGCGGCTCCAGCAGCTCGAACGTGTCGAGCAGGCGGCTGATGGTCGTGGACTCGCCGCCGGGCAGCACCACGCCGTCCACCTCGGCCAGCTCCTCGGGCCTGCGGATGGGGCGGGCCAGCGCGTCGGCCTCGGCCAGCGCGACGAGGTGCTCACGGACGTCGCCCTGGAGGGCGAGGACACCGACGACGGACACGATGGGTATTCCTCCTCGATCGGACCCCACCAGGGTAGGTGAACGGGGTGGGCGGGGGCTTGTGACACCCACCCACCCCGTTCGGTCTTCCCGCGACGCCCAGTGGCGCGTCACGACCCGCCCTGCGGCCTGGTGGGCCGCCGGGGGACGGTCTCGGGTCCGCCCGCCAAGAGGGGCACGGCGGGTTCGGAGGCAGCCGGGACGCTATCCGGTCTGGACCAGTTCGCCCGTCCGGCTTGAGGAAGGCTTGATGTAATTGCGCTCACAACCACCGGAGAGCGCCTGGTCGAGGTCGTCCCACAGGTCCTCGACGTCCTCCAGGCCGGCGCTGAGCCGCAGCAGGGCGTCCGGCACGCCGGAGGCCTCGCGGTCGGCGCCGGGCACCAGCCGGTGGGTCAGCGCGGCCGGGTGCTCGACCAGCGTGTCCACCGACCCGAGGCTGACCGCGGGGGTGATGAGCCGCAGCCGCGCGACCACGGCCGCCGGGTCCTCCCGCGTGGTGAACGCCAGCACCGCGCCGGGCCCGCTCATCTGCGTGCCGACCAGGCCGGCGGGGTCGCCGCCGGGCAGGCCCGGGTGCCGCACGAGGCCCACGCCGGGGTGCCCGTCGAGCCGCCGGGCCAGCTCGACGGCCGTGCGCTGGGCCGCCTCCACGCGCAGCGGCAGCGTGGCCAGGCCGCGGTGCAGCAGGTAGCCGCCCAGGGGGTGCAGCACCGCGCCGGTGACGATCCGGACCTGGCGCAGCGCCGCCGCGCGCTCCTCCGCGCAGGCCACCACGCCGCCGAGCACGTCGCCGTGCCCGCCGAGGTACTTGGTGGCCGAGTGCAGCACGTAGGCCGCGCCGAGCGCGGCCGGGTTCTGGAGCACGGGCGTGGCGAAGGTGTTGTCCACGACCACCGGCACCGGCCCGGCCCGCTCCACCACGGCGGCGACGTCGAGCAGGTCGAGGTTGGGGTTGGCGGGCGTCTCGACCACGACCAGGCCGGTGTCCGGGGTGATCGCGTCGGCGACCCGGTCGGCGGTCGCGTAGGTGGTGCGCACGCCGAGCAGGCCGCTGGACAGCAGGTGGTCGGTGCCGCCGTAGAGCGGGCGCACGGCCACCACGTGCGGTTTCCCGGTCAGCACGCACGCCGCCTGCACCACGGCGGTCACCGCGGCCATGCCGCTGCCGAACGCGACCGCCGCGGCCGTGCCCTCCAGCGCGGCCAGGGCCTGCTCGAACCGGGCGACCGTGGGGTTGTGCAGCCGCGCGTAGACCGGGGAGGCGGCGTGCGCCGCGCCCTCGGCCAGGTCCTGGAGCGCCCGGCCGCCCGCGGCCTGGTCGGGCACCGGGTAGGTGGTGGACAGGTCGATGGGGAGCGCGTGCACGCCCAGGTCGGCGAGGTCGTCGCGCCCGCCGTGCACCGCTGTCGTCCGCAACCGGTTCATGGTCGGATCGTGGACTTCCCGTCGGCGGTGTGGGCAGACTTCCGCAGGTCGTTCGGCGGACGAGGGAGTTCGTTGTGCTGGATTCGGTGGACGCGGCGATCGTGCGGGAGCTCCAGAAGGACGCTCGGCTGCCCAACAAGGACCTGGCGGAGCGCGTGAGCGTGGCGCCCTCCACGTGCGTCGTGCGGCACCGGTCGCTGCGCGAACGCGGCGTGATCACCGGCTACCACGCCGAGGTGGACCTGGCTGCGGTCGGGCGGCCGGTGCAGGCGGTCATCGCGATCCGCGTCCGGCCGCACACCAGGGCGATCGTGGAGCCGTTCATGGAGTACGCGCTGTCGCTGCCCGAGGTGCTGGCGCTGTCGCACGTGGCGGGCCCGGAGGACTTCCTGGTGCACGTCGCGGTCGCCGACACGGCCCACCTCCAGCGGCTGGTGCTGGACCGGTTCACCACGCGGCGCGAGGTCAGCGAGGTGCAGACGAACCTGCTGTTCCAGCACGTCCGCAAGCACACGATCCCCCCGACCGGGTGACACACTCCACTCGTCGCGGGGGCTACCGGCGGGTACCCCTGCTGCCCAGACCGTGGAACGGGGGTTCGTGGTGGCCGAGCTGACCGAGGCGTTGCGGGAACTGCTCGACGGCAGGTGGGCGGCGTTGCGCCGCGACTCGCTGGACCTGCTGGGCAAGGTGGAGCCGGTGCGCGACCTGCCCCGCGAGGAGCACCGCGCGTGGGTGCTGGAGCAGATGCGCGTGCTGGCGGCGGGCGGCCACCCGCTGATCGGGTTCCCGGCCGAGCACGGCGGGCACGACGACGTGGGCGGCTCGGTGGTGGCCTTCGAGGTGCTCGGGTTCGGCGACCTGTCGCTGATGGTCAAGGCGGGCGTGCAGTGGGGCCTGTTCGGCGGCGCGGTGCAGGCCCTGGGCACCGAGGAGCACCACCGGCGGTACCTGCCCGGGATCATGGACATGGAGCTGCCCGGCTGCTTCGCCATGACCGAGACCGGGCACGGGTCGGACGTGCAGAACCTGCGCACCACCGCCACCTACGACCCGGAGGCCCGGGAGTTCGTCGTGCACACGCCCGACGAGATGGCGCGCAAGGACTACATCGGCAACGCGGCCCGCGACGGTCGGCTGGCCGTGGTGTTCGCGCAGCTCGTCACCGGCGGCGAGGAGCACGGCGTGCACGCCCTGGTGGTGCCGATCCGCGACGAGGAGGGCCGCCCCGCGCCCGGCGTGACCATCGAGGACTGCGGGCCCAAGGCGGGCCTGAACGGCGTGGACAACGGGCGGTTGACCTTCGACCACGTGCGGGTGCCGCGCTCGGCGCTGCTCAACCGGTACGGCGACGTGGCCGAGGACGGCGCGTACTCCAGCCCGGTCGAGGGCCGGGGCCGCCGGTTCTTCACCATGCTGGGCACGCTGGTGCGCGGCCGGATCAGCGTGGCGGGCGGCGCGGGCAGCGCGACGAAGAAGGCCCTGGCCCTCGCGATCCGGTACGGCGAGCGGCGGCGCCAGTTCACCCGGCCCGGCTCCGGCGAGGAGGTCGTGGTGCTCGACTACCTGGCCCACCAGCGGCGGCTGCTGCCCGCGCTGGCGCGCACCTACGCGCTGCACTTCGCGCAGGAGGAGCTGGTGTCGGCGCTGCACGACGTGACCGACGACCGGGGCCGGCGGGAGCTGGAGTCGCGCGCCGCCGGGCTGAAGGCGGTGGCCACCTGGCACGCCACCCGCACCATCCAGGAGTGCCGGGAGGCGTGCGGCGGCGCCGGGTACCTGGCGGAGAACCTGCTGCCGGCGCTCAAGGCCGACACGGACGTGTTCACCACGTTCGAGGGCGACAACACGGTGCTGCTCCAGCTCGTCGCGAAGGGGCTGCTGACCAGCTACCGCGACCACGTCGGCGACCTGGACCCGTGGGGCATGGTCCGGTTCGTGGCCGACCAGGCGGTGAACGTGGTGATCGAGCGGACGGCCGCGCGGGCGATCATCGACCGGCTCGTGTCGGGCAGCTCGGACGCGCTGCTGGACCGGGGCTGGCAGGTGCGGGTGTTCGAGGACCGCGAGCGGCACGTGCTGGAGGGCCTGGCGCGGCGGCTGCGGCGGGCGTCGGCGGACGACGCGTTCGAGGTGTTCAACGCGGCGCAGGACCACGTGCTGCACGCGGCGCGCGCACACGTGGACCGGGTGGTGCTGGAGGCGTTCGTGGCCGCGCTGGGGCGCGCCTCGGACCCGGCGGTGGCGGAGCTGCTGGGGAAGGTGTGCGACCTGTACGCGCTGAGCGTCGTCGAGGCCGACCGGGCGTGGTTCCTGGAGCACGGCAGGCTGACGCCGCAGCGGTCCAAGGCGGTGACCCAGGCGGTGAACGAGCTGTGCGGTCAGCTGAGGCCGCACGCGCGGACGCTGGTGGACGCCTTCGGCATCCCCGAGACCTGGCTCGCCGCGCCGATCACGACGTGAGGGGTGCGCATGTGGACCGAGGACGAAGCGGGCGTGCTGGCCCTCGGCCTGGCCGGGTACGTGCGGGCCGTGGCCGAGGAGGTCGGCGTACCGCCGGAGGGCACCGAGTTCGAGGTCTCCGACACGGCCACGGCCTACCTCGCGCTGGCCGAGGGGCGGGGCCGGGACCTGATGCTGGTGTGGAGCAGCGAGCACGGCTGGTCGGTGGCCGTGGAGACCGACCCCGGTGAGCAGCCGGTGACGGTGGCGCACCTGGGACCGCCCCTGGTGCCCGAGCCCGGCGTGGTGGCCCGGTTCGTGGCGGACGTGCGTGCGGGCGCGCCGGGGCGGCCGGAGCTGACCGTGGCCGACGACCGGCACCTGCTGGCGCAGCGGCTGCGCGACTACATCGGGGACGACTAACCGGTTCGCGGCGGACCGGCTGCCGGCGGTGGCGCGTGACCGGCGCGCCCGGCCGCGTCCGGCCGCCGCGCCTCGGGCTCAGGAGCGCGGCAGCACGCCCACGAGCGACGTGGCGATCGCGAGCCGCAGGGCCGCCCGCAGGTCGATGCGGTGGACCGCCAGCTCCGGCTCGGACTCGTAGACGGCGAGCAGGCTCGGCGGCGGCGGGGTGTAGGCGGACAGCGCGCCGGCCACCAGCAGGGCGGTCAGGCAGAACTGCTCGGCCTGGTCGCCGACCTCGGGCAGGCACCGCCGGACGAGGCCGGCCATCACCGCGAGGTTCCGCAGCGAGGCCCGCTTGTGCCGGCGGACCACCTCGACCGAGACGTTGTGCTCCAGCACCCCGCCCTGCGCGCCGTAGAGGTCGCAGAGCACCCGCTGGGCGGCGAGCGACCCGCTGAGCGCGTCGGCCACCTGTTCGGCCCGCTCCACCGCGGGCAGGTCCGGGTCGACGGCGCGGGCCAGCTCCTGCTCCAGTTCGGCCAGCCAGGTCGCCGTCCGGTCGTCCATCAGGTCGAGCAGCACCGCCTCGCGGGACTCGAAATAGCGCAGCACCGCCGTCTTGGCCAGGCCGACCCGCCGGCTCAGCTCGTTCAGGGTCACCTCGGCCACCGACATCTCGTCGAGCATCGACGAGGTGGTCTCCAGGATCGCCCGGCGCCGGACTTCGCGCTGCTCTTCGGTGCGCGCCCGCTGAAACGTCATGACGTCGACCCTAACTTGGGTACCGTCGGTACATTGACAGCGTACCGGCGGTACATTAACGTTCCGGCCATAAGTTACCGGCGGTACATTAGGAGCCCGTGATGAAGTGGACCGAGCAGCAGATCCCGCGCCAGGACGGCCGGGTGGCCGTGATCACCGGCGCCAACACCGGGCTGGGCTTCGAGACCGCCCGGCGGCTCGCCGAGCGCGGGGCGGCGGTCGTGCTGGCCGTCCGGGACGCGGAGAAGGGCAAGGTGGCCGCCGCCCGGATCAACGGCGACGTCTCCGTGCGGGAACTGGACCTGACCTCGCTGGAATCGGTGCGCGCCGCCGCGGCCGGCCTGCGCGCCACCCACCCGCGGATCGACCTGCTGATCAACAACGCGGGCGTGATGCACACCCCGAAGCAGACCACCCGCGACGGCTTCGAGCTGCAGTTCGGCACCAACCACCTGGGCCACTTCGCGCTCACCGGGCTGCTGCTCGACCTGATGCTGCCCGTGCCCGGCTCCCGGGTGGTCACGGTCAGCAGCACCGGTCACCGCATCCGCGCCGCCATCCACTTCGACGACCTGCAGTGGGAGCGCTCCTACAGCCGGGTCGCCGCGTACGGCCAGTCGAAGCTCGCGAATCTGATGTTCACCTACGAGTTGCAGCGCCGGCTAGCCCCGCACGGCACCACCGCCGCGGTGGCCGCGCACCCCGGTGTCTCCAACACCGACCTGGCCCGCAACACCCCGCCGGTCGCCCGCCGGTTGATCACCTGGCTCGCCCCGGTGATCGCCCAGCCCGCGACGGCGGGCGCGCTGCCCACCCTGCGGGCCGCCACCGACCCGTCCGTCCTCGGCGGGCAGTACTACGGGCCCGACGGCCTGACCGGGCGGCGCGGCCACCCGAGGCCGGTCGCCTCCAGCCCCGACTCCTACGACTCGGCCGTGCAGCAACGCCTCTGGGCCGTCTCGGAAGACCTGACCGGCGTGCGGTTCCCGGTCGGCCGGGCGGCCGCCGCCCCCACCCTCGGGAACGGCCGCTAACGGCCGTACGCGGCCATGAACATGTCGAGCAGGCCGTCGACGGTCCGCTCGTCGACGACCCGGGTCGAGAGCAGGTGGCGGTAGTACAGCGTGCCGCACAGCACCTCCGCCGGGAACGTCAGGTCCACGCCCGGCACGAGCTGCCCGGCCTCCTGGGCACGGGTGATCCGGTCGAGGGTGCGCCGCTCGACGGTGCGCAGGAAGCGGTCGTGCAGCGTGGCCCGCGGGGTTTCGTCCGCCTGCGCCTCGGCGATCACCGCGCGGCAGACCGGCCCGATCGGCGGGCCGGCGAGCGCGGGGGCCGAGCGGGTCCACGCCGTCGTCACGGCCGAGGCCCCGGCCGATGTGGGCGACGCCCTTCGCGCTGACCGAGGTGACGCCCGAGGTGGAGGAGAGGATCGCCGACCTGGTGGCGCGAGCGGTGGGCTGAGGTGGGGCCGGGCCCGCGCCCGGCCCTACTCCACGCCGGCGAGCCGCAGCAGCGCCGTGGTCGCGGCGGCCAGCACGACGACCACCACGAACGGCGCCCGGCGCCACGCGGCGACCGCGCCCACCAGCACGCCGGCGGGCAGGGCGAGTCCCGCGAACCCCTGCCCCTTGGTGAGCGTGGAGGTCGCGACCAGGGCGAACAGCATCACGGTCGCCGCGGTCGACATGAGTTCCCGGACCCGGTCGGACAGCCGGAGGCGGTCGCGCAGCAGCGGTCCGGCGACGCGGAAGGCGTAGGTGCCCGCGGCCAGCACCAGGATGGCGGTCAGGTTCACGCCCGCACCTCCCGGCGCGCCGCGGCCACCAGGCCGACCAGGGCGAGCAGCACCGGCACGCCCGCGGGCAGCACCGGGGTGGCGGCCAGCGCGACGACCGCGCCGAGCAGCGCCGCGTTCCGCGTCACGCGGTCCTTGAGGGCCGGCAGCAGCAGCGCGACCAGGGCCGCGGGGAACGCCGCGTCGAGCCCGAAGGCCTCCGGGTCGCCGACGGCCTGCCCGACGAACGCGCCCGCGAGCACGGCCGCGTTCCAGGCGCCGAAGAGCGTGATGCCGCAGGCCCAGAACGCGGCGCGGGCCTTCTCCGGGTCGTCCCGGTTCGCCAGGGCGAACGCGGTCGACTCGTCGATCAGCAGGTGGCTGCCCACGAGCTTGTGCAGGAGCCGGTCGCCGAACACGTGCCCGATCGCGAGCCCGAACGGCAGGTGGCGGGCGTTGAGCACGAGCCCGGCCAGCACGGCCGCCACGGGCCCGCCGCCCGCCGCCACCACGCCGACGGCCATGAACTGGGAGCCGCCCGCGAACACCAGCAGCGACATCACCACCGGGACCCACCACGGCAGGCCCGCGGCGGTGGAGATCGCACCGAAGGAGGCGCCGCTGACCGCGGCGCCGGCCGCCACCGCGGAGACGTCGCGCAGCAGCGCGGGATCAAGGGTTCGCCATGTCGAACGCACGGTCTTCTACGATGAACATCAGGAGGCCGTTCGTCAAGCCGAACGAAGGGACCGTTATGTCGAACACAGGCGCGCCGCTGGACGTCATCGCCGCCTCCCTGCGGCGGGAGCGCGAGCGAGTGGGCCTGTCCCTCAGCGAACTCGCCAAGCGGGCGGGCATCGCGAAGTCGACGCTGTCGCAGCTGGAGTCCGCGAGCGGCAACCCGAGCGTGGAGACGCTGTGGGCCCTGGGCGTCGCGCTGGGCGTGCCGTTCTCCCGGCTGGTGGAGCCGCCCGCGCCGAGGGTCCGGGTGGTCCGCGCGGGCGAGGGTCCCGCCATCTACTCGGAGAAGGCGCACTACACGGCCACCCTGCTGTCCTCCTGCCCGCCGGGGGCGCGCCGGGACCTCTACGTGCTGAACCTGGAACCGGGCGCGGCGCGCGAGTCGGAGCCGCACATGGCGGGGACCGTGGAGCACGTGGTCGTCAGCACCGGGCGGGTGCTCGCGGGGCTGCGGGACGAGCCGGTGGAGCTGGGGCCGGGCGACTACCTGATGTACCCGGGGGACCTGCCGCACACGGCGCAGGCGCTGGAGCCCGGGACGTCCGTGGTGCTGGTCTCGGAGCACGTGTAGGACCAGCGGTCCCGGTCGGCGTTCAGCACACCTGTTCGAGCGGTTCAGCCGGACGGGGCGGCGACCGATGGATCTTGCATGCACACCGCAACGGCGCCACCTGCGCTCGGCGGCATGAGCGAGCACGAGGCCGAGACGAGACAGGTCCACGTCCGCGAAGTGCCCGCCGAGGTGATCGGCGTGCTCCAGGCGCGGGCGACCGCTCGCGGCATGTCGCTGAACGCCTACCTGCGCGACGTCCTCATCGACAGGGCGAACAGGCCGACGATGCGGGAATGGGTGGAGACCTCGACCCAGAGCCCCTGGGGCCTCGACCACGAAACGATCCAGCAGGCCATTCGCGAGGTTCGCGAGGAGGACGAGCGGCGAAGCCGGACATCGTCGTGGACAGCCCGACCCTGATCGGGATCGGCCAGTGGCCCGCCGGAACCCCCGACGGGCCGCTGGCGGAAGCCCTTTACCAGCCCCGCTCGGCCAACCGGTGCGGCTGCGGGATGTCGTCGACGTTGATGCCGACCATCGCCTCGCCCAGCCCGCGCGACACCTTCGCGATCACGTCCGGGTCGTCGTAGAAGGTGGTCGCCTTCACGATCGCCTCGGCCCGCTGCGCCGGGTTCCCGGACTTGAAGATGCCCGACCCGACGAACACGCCCTCGGCGCCCAGCTGCATCATCATCGCCGCGTCGGCCGGGGTGGCGATGCCGCCCGCGGTGAACAGCACGACCGGCAGCTTGCCCGCCTCGGCGACCTCGCGGACCAGCTCGTACGGCGCCTGCAGCTCCTTCGCCGCGACGTACAGCTCGTCGGCGGGCAGGTTCTGGAGCCGCCGGATCTCGGCGCGGATCTTGCGCATGTGCGTGGTCGCGTTGGACACGTCACCGGTGCCGGCCTCGCCCTTGGACCGGATCATCGCCGCGCCCTCGGTGATCCGCCGCAGCGCCTCGCCCAGGTTCGTCGCGCCGCACACGAAGGGCACGGTGAACTGCCACTTGTCGATGTGGTTGGCGTAGTCGGCCGGGGTGAGCACCTCGGACTCGTCGACGTAGTCCACGCCCAGCGCCTGGAGCACCTGGGCCTCGACGAAGTGGCCGATCCGGGCCTTGGCCATCACCGGGATGGACACCGCGCTGATGATGCCGTCGATCATGTCCGGGTCGCTCATCCGGGACACGCCGCCCTGCGCGCGGATGTCGGCGGGCACCCGCTCCAGCGCCATGACGGCCACGGCGCCCGCGTCCTCGGCGATCTTGGCCTGCTCCGGGGTGACCACGTCCATGATCACGCCGCCCTTGAGCATCTCCGCCATGCCCCGCTTGACGCGGGAAGTGCCGGTGACCTGCGTGCCGGCGTCGGGTGAAGTGGTCACGGCCAACCTTTCGTGTTAACGAGTGCCTCCGAGTGGATGTCACCCATCGTAAGGCGCACGTGGACCGCCGAAGCAGTCCAATTCGACCCGTTCTCGGCAGTCCACTTCCTCTTCCCGCGCAGGTGGTGGCGTACGCCACGTGCCGGCAAGGCCAACCGACCGGATTCCTCCTGCCGGGTTGGGTGTGACCGTTTGGGGTTGTCCCGCGCGGCCCCTGGGTGTGAGATCGAACACTAAACACTTGTGGAGGGTGGTCCCATGGGTTCGAAGCACTCCGACAACGGCCACTCGGCAGGCGCGGTCGCTGTGGACGACCCGGCCAAGGTCCGCAACGTCGTGCTGGTCGGTCCGTCCGGCTCCGGCAAGACGACGCTCACCGAGGCCCTGCTCGCCAGCACCGGCGTCCTGACCAGGGCGGGCTCGGTCACCGAGGGCAACACGATCTGCGACCACGACCCGGCGGCGGTCCGCCAGCAGCGGTCGGTCGGCCTCGCGGTGGCCCCGGTCCGGCACGGCAACATCAAGATCAACCTCATCGACACGCCCGGTTACGCCGACTTCGTGGGCGAGCTGCGCGCCGGCCTGCGCGCCGCCGACGCCGCGCTGTTCGTGGTCAGCGCCGCGGAGGGCGTGGACCCCTCCACGGTCGCCCTGTGGGAGGAGTGCGCGGCCGTGTCCATGCCGCGCGCGGTGGTGATCGCCCGGTGCGACCACCAGCGGGCGGACGTGGTGTCCGAGATCGCCGCCTGCCAGGCCGCGTTCGGCGCGGGCGTGGTCCCGCTCTACCTGCCGGACGACGACGGCGGCCTGGTCAACCTGCTCATCACCGACGACCCCGCGTACGAGGAGCAGCGCAACGCGCTCATCGAGGGCGTCATCGCCGAGAGCGAGGACGAGACCCTGATGGACCGCTACCTCTCCGGCGAGGAGGTCGACCAGGCCACGCTGATCGCGGACCTGGAGACCGCCGTGGCGCGCGGCTCGTTCCACCCGGTGGTGCCGGTGTGCTCGATGACCGGCCTCGGCCTGCCCGAGCTGCTCGACGGCATCGTCCGCGCCTTCCCCTCGCCCCTGGAGCACCCGCTGCCCGCCGTCACCGGCGTGGACGGCATCCCGCACCCCCGCATCGAGGCCGACCCGAACGGCCCGCTGGTGGCCGAGGTGGTGCGCACCGCCGTCGACTCGTACGTGGGCCGGGTGTCGCTGGTGCGCGTCTTCTCCGGCACGCTGCGCCCCGAGCGCCCGGTGCACGTGTCCGGTCACGGCCTGGCCGACCGGGGCCACGAGGACCACGACGCCGACGAGCGGGTGGCCCACGTCTACTCGCCGCTGGGCGCGAACCTGCGCGAGGTGCCGTACTGCGTGGCCGGCGACCTGTGCGCGCTGACCAAGCTCGGTTCGGCGGAGACCGGCGACACCGTGTCCGCGCCGGAGAAGCCGCTGCTGGTGGCGCCGTGGGAGATGCCGGAACCGCTGCTGCCGGTCGCGATCGTGCCGCGCAGCCGCAGCGACGAGGACAACCTGGCGCGCAACCTCGGCAAGCTCGTCGCGGGCGACCCGACGCTCCGGCTGGAGCGCAACGCCGAGACCCACCAGCTCGTGCTGTGGTGCATGGGCGAGGCGCACGCCGACGTGGTGCTGGCGCGGCTGCGCGCGGGCGGCGCGGAGGTCGACACCGAGCCGGTGAAGGTGGCGCTGCGCGAGACGTTCGCCTCGGCGGCCAAGGGCCACGGGCGGCACGTGAAGCAGTCCGGCGGGCACGGCCAGTACGCGGTGTGCGACATCGAGGTGGAACCGCTGCCGCGCGGCGCGGGCTTCGAGTTCGTGGACCGGATCGTGGGCGGCGCGGTGCCCAACCAGTTCATCCCGAGCGTGGAGAAGGGCGTGCGGGCGCAGCTGGAGCGCGGTCTCCAGGGCGGGTACCCGGTGGTCGACGTGCGGGTGACGCTCGTCGACGGCAAGGCGCACTCGGTCGACTCCTCCGACGCCGCGTTCCAGACCGCGGGCTCGCTGGCCCTCAAGGACGCCGCGGGCAACGGCCGGACCTGCCTGCTCGAACCTGTGGACGAGGTGACCGTGCGGCTGCCCGACGAGCACCTGGGCGCCGTGCTGGGCGACCTGTCCGGGCGCCGGGGCCGGGTGCTGGGCACGGAGGCCGCGTCGGGCGGCTACGCGGTCGTCCGCGCGGAGGTGCCGGCCACGGAGCTGCTGCGCTACGCCGTCGAGCTGCGCTCGCTCACCTCCGGCACGGGCACCTACACGCGCCGGTTCAGCCGGTACGACCCGCTGCCGCAGAACCTGGCCGCGCAGGCCAGGTGAGCGCGACCGCGCGGGCGGGTCCTTCGCCGGCCCGCCCGCGCCGCGCCCTCACGCGTTGCGCGGGAAGCCGAGGTTCACGCCGCCGTGCGACGGGTCGGGCCAGCGGCCGGTCACCACCTTGGTGCGGGTGAAGAAGTGCACCCCGTCGGGGCCGTAGGCGTGCGAGTCGCCGAACAGCGAGTCCTTCCACCCGCCGAACGAGTAGTAGGCCACCGGCACCGGGATGGGCACGTTCACGCCCACCATGCCGACCTCGACCTCGTGCTGGAACCGCCGCGCCGCGCCGCCGTCGTTGGTGAACACCGCGGTGCCGTTGCCGTAGGGGTTGGCGTTGACCACGTCCAGCGCCTCGTCGTAGGACGGCACCCGCAGCACCGACAGCACCGGGCCGAAGATCTCGTCCCGGTAGACCGACATGTCGGGCCGCACGTGGTCGAACAGGGTCGGCCCGAGCCAGAACCCGTCCGCCTCGCCGTCGACCGGGTGCGACCGGCCGTCCACCGCCAGCGCGGCGCCCTCGGCCAGCCCGGCGTCCACGTAGGACAGCACGCGGTCCCGGTGCGCGGCCGTCACCAGCGGCCCCATGTCGCAGCCCGGCCGACGGCCGTCGCCGACGCGCAGCCCCCGGATGCGCTCCGCGACCTTCGCGACCAGCTCGTCCCCCACCGGGTCCACGGCGACGACGACCGAGATCGCCATGCACCGCTCCCCCGCCGAGCCGAACCCGGCCGACACCGCCGCGTCCGCCGCCAGGTCCAGGTCCGCGTCGGGCAGCACCACCATGTGGTTCTTGGCCCCGCCCAGCGCCTGCACGCGCTTGCCGTGCCGCGTGCCGGTCTCGTAGACGTACCGCGCCACGGGCGTGGACCCGACGAAGGAGATCGCCTTCACGTCCGGGTGCTCCAGCAGCCGGTCCACGGCCGGCTTGTCGCCGTGCACGACGTTGAGCACGCCGTCGGGCAGGCCCGCCTCGGCGAACAGCGCCGCGATGAGGTTCGCCGCCGACGGGTCCTTCTCCGACGGCTTCAGCACCACCGCGTTGCCGCACGCGATCGCGTTGGGCACGAACCACAGCGGCACCATGGCCGGGAAGTTGAACGGCGAGATCACCCCGACCACGCCCAGCGGCTGGCGCAGCGAGTACACGTCCACGCCGGTGGAGGCGTTCTCGCTGAACCCGCCCTTGAGCAGGTGGGGTATGCCGCACGCGAACTCCGCGGCCTCCAACGCGCGCTGCACCTCGCCGGCCGCGTCGGACAGCACCTTGCCGTGCTCGGCGGTGACGATCGCGGCCAGCTCGTCCTTGCGCGCGTTGAGCAGCTCGCGGAAGGCGAACAGCACCGTCGTCCGCTGCGCCAGCGACGCGTCGCGCCACCGCGGGAACGCCTCGCGGGCCGCCGCCACCGCCTCGTCCACGGTGGCGGCGTCGGCGAGGTCGACGCGCGCGGTCACCCGCCCGGTCGCCGGGTCGTGCACGTCGCCGGACCGCGCGCTGTCGCGGTCCCACGGCTTGCCGCCGATCCAGTGGGAGATCCTCCCGGTGCTCACAGCACGGCCTCCAGGGTGTCCAGCGCCTCTTCGACCTCGTCCTCGGTCACCGTCATCGGGGGCGCGAGCCGGATGACGTTGCCGTACAGGCCGCCCTTGCCGACCAGCAGGCCGCGTTCCCGGGCGCCCTCCAGCACCGCGACGGCCTTCGCCGCGTCCGGCTCGCCCTGCGGTCCGACCAGCTCGACGCCGACCATCAGGCCCTTGCCGCGCACGTCGCCCACTGCCGGCCGGTCCTCGGCGACGCGCCGCAGCCCGCCGATCAGCCGGTCGCCGAGCTTGGCCGCGTTGGCCTGGAGGTCGTGGTCCAGCAGGTAGTCCAGGGTGGCCAGGGCGCCGGTGGTGGCGAGCGGGTTGCCGCCGAAGGTGGACAGCGAGTTCGCGGTCAGGCAGTCCATGACCTCGCCGCGCGCGACCACGCCGCCGATCGCCAGGCCGTTGCCCAGGCCCTTGGCGAACGTCATCGCGTCCGGGGTGACGCCGTGCGCGCCGATGCCCCAGAAGTGCTCGCCGGTGCGGCCCCAGCCGGTCTGCACCTCGTCGGAGACCAGCAGGATGCCGTGCTCGTCCAGCACCTCCTTGAACGCGCCGAACAGGCCGTCCGGCGGCGAGGAGAACCCGCCGACGCCCTGGATCGGCTCCACGATCAGGCAGGCCACCTCGCCGGCGGTCGCGGTCGCGATGACCTCGCGCAGGTCGGCCACGCACGCCTTGACGTAGTCGGCGTCGGGGAGGTCCCGGAACGGGCTGCGGTACCGGTAGCCGCCCTGCACCCAGGCGACCTTGACCGGGCTGAGCGAGGACGCCGACCAGGCCCGGTTGCCGGTGATGGCGACGGTGGCGAACGCGCGGCCGTGGTAGGAGTTGCGCAGCGCGAGGACCTGGTCGCTGCGGCGGTACCGGGTGGCCAGCATGAGCGCGGTCTCGTTGGCCTCGGTGCCGGAGTTGGTGAAGAACACCTTGGCGTCCGGGATGCCCGACAGGCCGGCGATCCGCTCGGCCAGCTCGACCTGCGAGCGGATCAGGTAGAGCGTGGAGCTGTGCACCACGCCGGTGCCCAGCTGGGACCGGATCGCGTCGGAGATCTCGGCGATGTCGTAGCCGATCGCGTTGGTCAGGATGCCGGCGAAGAAGTCGAGGTAGGTGCGGCCCTCGCCGTCGGTGACGCGGCGACCGCTCGCGCTCGCGATCTCGATCGGCCGGTCGTAGTAGAGGGCCATCCAGTCGGGCATCACCGCGCGGTGCCGGGCGAGCAGCTCCTCGTGTCCCATCGCGTCCTCCGGTCGTAGTCCTGCCCTGGAGTCTGCTGCGCGCCCGCGAGGCCCGCCATGGACAACCTGCGCCGCTTTCGGCCCTCCCGCATTACGTTGTGTCCATGTACCCGACGGTCGCCGAAGCGCTCGCCCTGCCCGTGGTCCGCCGCGGCGGGCCGGCGGTGGTGGCGGGCGCGGCCGGGCTGGGGCGGCGGGTGCGCTGGGTGCACGCGGCCGAGGTGGCCGACATCGCGCAGCTGCTGCGCGGCGGCGAGCTGGTGCTGACCACCGGCATCGCGCTGCCCGGGGACGCCGAGGGGCTGGCCGGGTACGTGGCCGACCTGGCGGCGGTGGGCGCGGCCGGGCTGGTGGTCGAGCTGGTGCGGCGGTGGCGCGACGACGTGCCGGGCGCCCTGGTCGCCGCCGCCGAGCGGCACGGCCTGCCGCTGGTCACGCTGGCCCGGGAGACCCGGTTCGTGTCGGTGACCGAGGCCGTGGTGGCGCTGATCGTGGACGCCCAGCTGGCCGAGCTGCGGGCGGCCGAGCAGGTGCACGAGGCGTTCACCGCGCTGACCGTGGCCGGCGCCGAGCCCGCCGAGGTGCTGCGGGAGGTGGCGCGGACGTCCGGGCTGCCCGTGGTGCTGGAGACGCTGGCGCACGACGTGCTGGCCTACGACGCCGCCGGGCAGGACCCGTCCGCGCTGCTCGCGGACTGGGCGGAGCGGTCGCGGGCGGTCGCGCCGGCCGAGCGGACCGCCTACCACGAGGAGTCCGGCTGGCTGGTGACCGTGGTCGGCGCGCGGGGCGCGGACTGGGGTCGGCTGGTGCTGGTCACGCCCGAGGCGCCGCCGCACCGGCACGTCGTGGTGGCCGAGCGGGCGGCGTCGGCGCTGGCGGTGCACCGCTTGGTGGCGCGCGACCGCGAGTCGCTGGAGCGGCAGACCCACCGGACCCTGCTGACCCAGCTGCTCGGGCAGCCGCCGCACGACCTGCCGACGCGGGCCGCCGCGCTGGGGGTGCCGCTGGAGCGGCGGCACCTGGTCGGCGTGGCGATCCGGCCGGGCACGGCGACGCCGCCCGCGCAGGCGCTGGCCACCCAGGAGGTGCTGCGGGACCTCGCCGAGGCGACGGCGCTGGCGGCCCGGCGGGTGACGGTGCCCGCGCTGGTCGGGGTGGTGGACGACACCAGCGTGCGGGCGCTGCTCTCGCTGCCGCCGCAGGCCGGGCTGGACGGCGTGCTGGGGCGGCTGGCGCGGGAGGTGCACCGGACCGCGGCGGCGACGCAGCACGCGGTGCCGGTGGTGGTGGCCGTGGGGACGACGGTGACGGGGTTGGCGGACGTGCGCCGCTCGCTGGGCGAGGCGGCGCACGTCGCCGGGGCGGCGCTGCGGTCGCCCGGCGGGCGGCTGTACCACCGGCTGGACGACGTGCGCCTGCGCGGGCTGCTGCACCTGCTGCGGGAGGACGAGCGGGTGCGGGCCTTCGCGGACCGGGAGCTGGGGCCGCTGCTCGCGCGGGACGACCACCAGGGCAGCCGGTTGGTGGAGCTGCTGCGGTGCTTCTGCGAGCACGGTGGCAACAAGTCGGCCGCCGCCGCTGCCGCGCACCTCTCCCGCACCGCGTACTACCAGCAGTTGAACCGGATCGAGCAGGTCCTCGGGGTGTCGTTGGAGGACCCGGAGTCGGTGCTGTCGCTCCACGTGGCCCTGCTGGTGCGGGAGCTGGGCGGGCGGGACCCTCAGCTGCCCCGCCCGCCCGCGTCGGCCGGCTAGGGGAGCTGCGGCGCCTCGATCGGCAGCTCCGGCAGGGCGGGCAGCTCGATGCCCGGCGCCGACTCGGCCGGCGTCAGCGCGCGGGCGGCGGGCGGCAGCAGGCCGCCGGTGAGGCCGCCGGTCAGGTCGGCGGGCTCGCCCACCTGCGGCACGGACGGCAGGTCGACCCCGGCGGGCGCGGCCACGTGGGGCGCCTTGACCGGCGGCACCGCGGCCGGCACGGGCGCCGGCAACTGCACCGGCTGCCCGGAGAGCAGGTCGGTGGCGGGCTTGACGACCTGCTGCCCCACCTCGGGCGAGTGGCCGACCGTGCCGTCGAGCACGTCGGTGGGGGCTTCGGCGGCGTTCGCGGCGGACGTGAGCAGCGGCGAGGTGCCGATGGCGAGCAGGGCGGCGGCACGCAGGAGTCCGCGCGTGCGGTTTCCAGACACTGTTTTCCTAACCTGGTCGGGGACCTTTCGACTTGACCTCTTCTGCATCGGTCGTTGGCAAACCTGGCTGGAGCTGCACGATCAGGTGACTGACGCTCCGTGTTGGTGTCACCCGATGGGGGCAGAATGGCTTCGTGGACCACTTCCGCAACGAGGTGGGCCGGGTGCACGGGCCCGTCGTCCAGGCGCGCGACATCCACGGCGGGGTCCACCTCCACGGCCCAACGGCACGCCCGATCGGCCAGCTGCCGCCCGCCGTGCCGCGCTTCGTGGGCCGCGCGGACGCGCTGGACTTCCTGACCGCCTCGCTCGACGGGGTCGGGGCGACCCCGGTCGTCGCCGTCACCGGCACGGCCGGCGTCGGCAAGACCACCCTGGCCGTCCGGTGGGCGCGGTCGGTGGCCCACCTCTTCCCCGACGGCCAGCTGTACGTGGACCTGCGCGGCTTCGACCCGCTCGGCCCGGTCGAGCCGGCCGCCGCGGTCCGGGGCTTCCTCGACGCCTTCGCCATCCCGGCCGAACAGGTCCCGACCGACCTCGCGGCGCAGGCCGCGCTCTACCGCAGCCACGTCGAGGGCAGGCGGGTGCTGGTGCTGCTGGACAACGCCCGCGACTGCGAGCAGGTCCGCCCGCTGCTGCCCGGCAGCCCGACCTGCGCGGTCGTGGTCACCAGCCGCGACCAGCTGAGCGGCCTGGTGGCGCGCGAGCAGGCGAGGCGGCTCGTCCTCGAACCCCTGTCGGCCGAGGAGTCCCGCGCGCTGCTGTCGAACTACCTGGGCGAGCGGCGGGTCCGCGCCCAGCGGCGGGCGGTGGACGAGCTGGTCGAGCGCTGCGCGCGGCTGCCGATCGCCCTGGCCGTCGCGGGCACCCGGGCGGTGGACGAACCGCACCTCCGCGTGGACGAGATGGTCACCGAGCTGGCGGAACTGTCCACGGGGGACGGTGCGGGCACCGACCTGGGCGCGGTCTTCCACTGGTCCTACCGCGTGTTGTCCCCGGAGGCGGCCAGGCTGTTCCGGCTGCTCGGCCTGCACCCCGGTCCGGACACCGGGCTCGCCGCCGCGGCGAGCCTCGTCGGCCTGCCCGCGCCGACCACCCGGCGGCTGCTGCGCGAGCTGATCAGGGCGTCGCTGCTGGAGGAGCACTCCCGCGGCCGGTACCGCTCCCACGACCTGCTGCGGGAGTACGCCGCCGGGCGCGCCGCCGAGGAGGAGCCGGCCGAGGCCGTGCGCGCGGCCGTGCGGCGGCTGCTCGACCACTACCTGCACACCGGTTTCGCCGGGGAGCTGCGGCTCTACCCCTACCGCGCCCCGATCCCCCTCGACCCGCCGGCGCCCGGCGTCGTCGTGGCGCCGCTGCCGGACCTCACCTCGGCGTGGTCCTGGTTCACCGCCGAGCGCGCGAACCTGCTCGCCGCCCTGGACCTGGCCGACCGGGAGGGTTTCGCCGGCCACGTGTGGCGGCTGGCCTGGAGCGCGTCGACCTACCTGGGCCACAGCGGGCGGTGGTCGGACTGGGAGGCGACCCAGCGGAAGGCCCTGGCCGCCGCCGACCGCCCCGAGGTCGAGGTGCTCGCCCTGCGGGTGCTCGGGCGGGTGTTCACGCTGAGCGGCCGTCACGACGAGGCGGTGGAGGTGCTGGAACGCGCGTTGGCCATCCCCTCGGGCCTGGCGCACACGCACGAGGCGATCAGCCTCGCCCACGAGCGGCGCGGTTCGCTGGCCGAGGCGCACGCCCACGCCCGCGCCTCGGTGGGGTTCAGCGCCCGCGACGGGCTGCTCCGGCGGACGAACGCGCTGATCCAGCTCAGCCGCGTGCTCGTCGCCCTGGGCGAGCTGGAGGAGGCGCGCACCCACCTCGACCGGGCGCTGGAGCTGCTGGCCGGGTCGGGTGACCGGTTCAGCCGGTGCGAGGCCGTCGAGTGCCTGGGCCGGGCGCTCCTGCGCGCGGGCGACTTCGCCGGGGCGTTGGCGCACTTCGAGGAGGCCGTGGCGGTCTACCGCGAGTTCAACCACCGCTGGTCGCACGCCCACACCCTCACCCGCGTCGGCGAGGCGTGGGCCGGGCTGGGCGAGGAGGAGAAGGCCCGGCGGGCGTGGCGGCGGGCGCACCAGCTGTTCACCCTCATCGGCCACCCCGAGGCGGAGCGGTGGCGCACGTGAAGAACGCCCCGCGGTCGTCCCGTCCGCCGACCGGGACGACCGCGGGGCTACCCGCCCCCTCAGGCGGTTCGCGGGCCGTCGCGAGGTGGGGAGAGTCACCCCGCGACGGCCTCCCCCGGGACTAGGGGTTCGTGACCCCCAGGGTGTAGCTGCCGGACCCGCTGTAGG
>NZ_JBHWIE010000047.1:0-39274 GCF_042732085.1 Actinosynnema sp. NPDC059797 | reverse complement strand
GGCAGCGTGTGCTGACCGTGTTGCAGGCCCGCGCCGACGCCGCCGGGTCGATCGTGTGGGACGTGTCGGTGGATTCCACGATCGCGCGGGCGCATCAGCATTGCGCCGGTGCGCGGAAAAGGGGGATCTGCAGGTCGAACCGCCCGACACTCCGCTCGGCGGGATCGAGCCGGGCGATCACGGGTTGGGGCGGTCGCGGGGCGGGTGGACCAGCAAGCTGCACCTGGCCTGCGAGCAGGGCCGGCGGCCGTTGTCGCTGCTGGTCACCGCCGGGCAGCGGGGTGACAGCCCGCAGTTCGTCCCGGTGATCGAGCGGATCTCGGTACCGCGCGTGGGCCCCGGCCGGGCACGAACCCGACCGGACCGGGTCCTGGCCGACAAGGCCTACAGCTCCAAGGCCAACCGCGCCTACCTGCGACACCGCGGGATCAAGGCGACCATCGACCAGCCCCGCGACCAGGCCGCCCACCGCAAGGCCAAAGGCTCCGCGGGTGGACGGCCACCGACCATCGACCGGGAGATCTACAAGCAGCGCCACGCCGTCGAATGCGGCATCAACCTGCTCAAACAGCACCGGGCGGTGGCCACCCGCTACGACAAGCTCGCCGTCCGCTACCAGGCCACCATCGACATCGCCGCCATCAACATCTGGCTACGCCACATCTGAAACACGACCTAGGCGCGGGAGGGGGCTAGAACCAGGAGCCCACGGTCCGGTCCCACGCGTCGCCCGCGCCCTCCACGACGTCGCGGCCGAACTCGACCACGTCGCCCACCCCGCCGACCACCACGTCGGCCGCGTCGCTCACCAGCTCCTTGCCGGTGTTCAGCAGGCCTGTGCCCGCCTCGGACCAGTTGCCGTCCCACGCGTCGCGGCCCGCGCCGTAGAGGCCGGTGCCGACGTCCATGCCCAGGTCCGCGACGCCCGCCGCGGTGCCGGTGACGAGGTCGACCGCCGGGCCGACCACCGGCACGTCCGAGTACGGGCCCGACGGCCCCAGCGGGTCGTCGTACCACTTCTGCTCGGTCACGGAGCCGCCGTCGCCGTTCGCGATCCGGGCCAGGTTCTGCAGCGACTCCGACCCCGGCGTGTAGTACTCGGAGTGCGCGCCGTGGATCATGGTCGAGTCGGTGGTGCCGAACGCCCGCGCGCCGAACGCGTCGTCGTACGGGCCGGTCGAGGAGCCGTCCTCGGTGAACCAGGTGGAGCTGGTGCCCTGCACCACCGGGTCGTGCTCGGTCGCGCCGACGTACACGTGGCCCTCGCCCACCGAGAGCTGGCTGACGTGCGACGCGCCCACGCCGGGCGAGCCGACGAACGCGATGTCGTCGGCGGCCAGGCCGTTCATGCCCGCGTAGCCCACGGTCGTGGAGCCGTAGGAGTGGCCGATCACGGTCAGGTGCTGGCGGTTGCCGGCGGCCTCGGCGGCGGCGCGGTAGCCGTTCACGTCGGCGACCAGGTTCGCGCCGCCCTCGCGGGCCTGCGCCGGGTCGTCCACCTCGCCGATCGCCCAGCCCGGGGCGTCGTAGCCCAGCCACTGGATCGTCGCGCTGCCCTCCGCGCCCATGGCCTCGCGCAGGTTGCCCGCCTGGCCCACCGAGAAGCCGTCCAGGGTGGACCCGGTGCCGGGGACGGCCACGGCGAGGTTGCGGGCCGTGTCCGGGTCGCCGTAGGCGATGGCCGTCGCGCCGTCGCCGCGCGGGCCGTACGGGTCCCACGCCAGCACGCGCACGTCCGCCTTGCCCTCGGCGTTCAGCCAGCCCCGGTCCTTCGCGAACGACTCCGCCTCGGTGATGCTCTCCTGGACCCGCTGGGCGTTCTCGGCCTTGGTCGCGGCCTCCTGGCGCTGCTCCATCATCTGCGCGTACTGCGGGTCGTTGAGCAGCCGCGTCAGGTCGCCGGAGTCGCCCGGGTCCAGCCCCAGCTCGCGGGCCCGGTCGGCCATCCGCGCGTCGAGCCGGTCGCGTTCGGCGGAGAACCGCCGGAGGTCGTCGTCGATGCGCAGCCGGTTGGCCTGGTCGAGCACGCCGGACGGCAGGCCGCGCAGCTGACCCAGCTCCTGGAACCGGGTGCGCAGCAGCTCGTCCTGCTGCTCCTTGGTCAGCGACTTCCACCAGGCGGCGACCTGCCGCGGGTCGGTGCCGGGCGCGGGCACGGCGGCGGCGGTGCGCACGGCCGTCGCGGTGGAGTTCCAGCCGGGGTCCTGGGCCGCGGTCTCGGCGAAGCCGGGGCGGACCCGGGTCAGGGCCTGGGCGTAGCTGCGCAGGACGCGCTCGTAGCCGTTCTTGACGTTGTTGAGCTGCTCGTTGACGCGGTTGGCCAGCTCGCGGGTCTGGGCCTCGTCCAGCGCGGGGGAGCGGCCGCGCCAGAAGTCGATCAGCTGGTCGGCGCTGCCGCGCATTTGGCCGTAGGCGCGGGAGGCGGCCTGGACGATGTCGGCGCCGGCGGCCAGGCGCTCGCCGGCGACGGTCGCGGACCTGGCGGACAGCTCGGCGCGGGTCCGGAAGCCGGCGGCGGCGTCGCCGCGCCAGGCCGAGGTCGCGGTCGAGCCGCCGGCCGCGACCGACTCGCCCGCGCGGCCCACGGCGCTCCGGGCGCCGGTGACGGGGTCGGCCGCGGCGGCGACGCGGCCCGCGTCGCCCGAGGCCAGCCGGGCGTACAGGACCTCTGGGTCGGTGAAGCTCACGCCAGGCCCCCTTCGATGCCGCGGAAGGCGGTGTTCGAGTCGTCGTCGGCGCGCTGGTAGGCGTCGGCGTTCTCGTTGAGGCCGTCGCCGGCGTCGCGGTACCAGGCGCTGCCGCGCCGCAGGTCGTCGGACTGCTCGCCGGACCACCTGGTGAGGGCGTCGACGAACTCGGCGGCCGCGGGGACCTGGCCCAGCGCGTCCGCGTCCAGCCTGAGCATGGAGATCATCTCCGCGCCGTCCGCCGCCGCGTCCGAGCCCTCGTGGAACTGCTTGGACGCCGCGCGCAACTGCTCTGGTTGCACACCGAACACGGTTGTCCACCCTTCGTGCCGCCGGCCGCTGGGGATGCGACGCGCGGTCATCTTCTCCGGTTCCACCGCGATCGCGAACGGTGCGGCTCCCGGGACCTGCGGGTCCCCCTTCGGCGCGTTCCCGGTGGTCCGCCGCGGATCACCCATCCGTGATCTTGCCGGTTTCGAACACCTGTTCGACCATGGGTGCATGACCTCATCACGGGCGTTCCGCCTCTCCTCCGCCTCCTGCCCCTCTACCGTCTCCTCCCTCTTCTCCGCCTCCACCCTCGTCCGCGTTCTCCGGAACCTCCGGCGGCTCCTCCCACTCCAACCCCCGGGCAGGTGCGGCACGATGACCGCTACTTGCGAACCGAGCGGGGAGGCTGGACGTGCCAGGAGGGTGGACCACCCAGCGGTGGACCGAGGTCTTCACCGAGCAGGCGGCGATGTTCCGGGCGGCGGTCGGCAAGGCCGACCCGACGGCTCCCGTGCCCAGCTGCCCGGGGTGGACCTTCACCGAGCTGACCCTGCACGTCGGGCGGTTCCTGGAGACGTCGCTGGAGTACCTGCGCACCGGCAGCACCGGCCGGCTCCGGCTGCCCCCGCCGCCCACCGGGGTCGCGCCGGTCGAGTACCTCGACACCCAGCTCGCGAAGGCCGCCGAGATCCTCCCCGCCGTCCCCGGCAACCGGGCCGCGTGGACGTTCTCGCCCGCCGCGCCGGACCTGGCCTGGGTGTGGCACCGCCGCATCGCCCACGAGCTGGACCTGCGCCGGTGGGACGCGCAGGCCGCGCTGCGGGAGCTGGTGGTCGGCGACGCCGAGTTCGCGGTGGACGGCATCGACGAGGCGCTGACCACCCTGCTCGCCGCCAAGTACGCCACCGACGTGCCGCCGACCGCGAAGGGCACCGCGCTCGTCCAGCTCACCGACGTGCCGGAGTCCTGGGTGGTGACGTTCGCGCCCGGCGTGGTCCCCGAGGTGCGGGCGGCGTGGCCCGGCGAGGAGACCGACCTCCGGGTGACCGGCGAGGCGCAGATCGTGCACTACGGGCTGTGGGGCCGGCTGCCCGTCGAACACGCCGGTGACGAGCGCGTTTGGTTCGCGCTGAAGCTCGACTGACCACTCGATCGGGGGTGCGTTTCGTCACGTCACGGGATTTGCCTGGGGGTGGTACCACCACTGAGCGGCCTTACACTCGTCGGTGCAGCCCGACCTCGTCGCTAGGGAGCACTCGGTGGTCACCGACCAGTCCGCAACCGGCCGCACCGACCACGAAACACAGGAAGAACGCGAACCCCGCGAAGAATGCGGTGTGTTCGGCGTCTGGGCCCCCGGTGAAGAGGTCGCCAAGCTGACCTACTACGGCCTGTACGCCCTCCAGCACCGCGGCCAGGAAGCCGCGGGCATCTCGGTCGGCGACGGCAGCCAGGTGGTGGTCTTCAAGGACCTCGGCCTGGTCAGCCAGGTGTTCGACGAGCAGGTGCTGTCCAGCCTGCGCGGCCACGTCGCGGTCGGCCACTGCCGCTACTCCACCACGGGCTCCACGACGTGGGAGAACGCGCAGCCCACGTTCCGCACCACGGCCACCGGGTCCGGCCTGTCGCTGGGCCACAACGGCAACCTCGTCAACACCGCCGAACTGCTGGTGCAGGCGCGCGAGGCGGGCGTCGACACCAAGCACGGCGCCACCACCGACTCCGACCTGGTGTGCGGCCTGCTCGCCACCCAGGCCGCCGACATCGGCATCGAGCAGGCGGCCATGCGGCTGCTGCCGACCTTGCGCGGCGCGTTCTGCCTGGTGTTCTCCGACGAGTCCACCCTCTACGCGGCCCGCGACCCGCACGGCGTGCGCCCGCTGGTGCTCGGCCGGCTGGAGCGCGGCTGGGTCGTGGCCAGCGAGACCGCCGCGCTGGACATCGTCGGCGCGTCGTTCGTCCGCGAGGTCGAGGCGGGCGAGCTGATCGCCATCGACGAGAACGGCCTGCGGTCCAGCCGGTTCGCCAACCCCGAGCCCAAGGGCTGCATCTTCGAGTACGTCTACCTGGCCCGCCCCGACACCTCCATCGCCGGCCGCTCCGTGCACGCCACCCGCGTGGAGATCGGCCGCCGCCTGGCCGTGGAGCACCCGGTGGAGGCCGACCTGGTCATCCCGGTGCCCGAGTCCGGCACGCCCGCCGCCATCGGCTACGCCCAGGCCAGCGGCATCCCCTACGGGTCGGGCCTGGTCAAGAACGCCTACGTCGGCCGCACGTTCATCCAGCCGTCGCAGACCATCCGCCAGCTGGGCATCCGGCTCAAGCTGAACCCGCTGCGCGACGTCATCCGGGGCAAGCGCCTGGTGGTCGTGGACGACTCGATCGTGCGCGGCAACACGCAGCGCGCCCTCGTGCGGATGCTGCGCGAGGCCGGCGCGGTCGAGGTGCACGTGCGGATCGCGTCGCCGCCGGTCAAGTGGCCGTGCTTCTACGGCATCGACTTCGCCTCCCGCGCCGAGCTGATCGCCAACGGCCTGGACAACGACGGCATCCGCCGGTCGGTCGGCGCCGACAGCCTGGGCTACGTGTCGCTGGAGCAGCTGGTCGCGGCCAGCGAGCAGCCGAAGACCCGCCTGTGCACGGCGTGCTTCGACGGCGACTACCCGATCCCGCTGCCCGAGGACGCGCTCATCGGCAAGCACCTGCTGGAGGGCATCCGGGGCGTCGCGGGCTCGGCCACCCCCGTCCTGCCGAACGGGTACGGTGCCGAGGACGCCCTGCAGCGGCCCTGAAGAGCGGCCGAGCGGGCACCACGGGCAGGAGCACGGGCCCCGGAGAAAGCCGGATGCCCCGAACCATGGAGCACAGTGACGTGACGGACAGCGCCAAGGCGACCTACGCCGCAGCTGGGGTAAGCATCGAAGCCGGCGACGAGGCGGTGGAGAAGCTCAAGCCGTGGGCGGCGAAGGCGCAGCGTCCCGAGGTGCTCGGCGGCATCGGCGGCTTCGCGGGCCTGTTCCAGCTCAAGCTGGACCGCTGGAAGGAGCCGGTCCTCGCCTCCTCCACCGACGGCGTCGGCACGAAGATCGCGGTCGCGCAGGCGATGGACAAGCACGACACCATCGGCGTCGACCTCGTCGCCATGGTCGTGGACGACCTGGTGGTGTGCGGCGCCGAACCGCTGTTCATGCAGGACTACATCGCCATCGGCAAGGTCGTGCCGGACAAGGTCGCGGCCCTGGTCAAGGGCATCTCGGAGGGCTGCGTGCAGGCGGGCTGCGCCCTGCTGGGCGGCGAGACCGCCGAGCACCCCGGCCTGATGGGCGAGAACGACTACGACATCTCCGGCACGGGCGTCGGCGTGGTCGAGGCGTCCGCCATGCTCGGCCCGGACCGGGTGCGCACCGGCGACGTGGTCATCGCCATGGGCTCCTCCGGCCTGCACTCCAACGGCTACTCGCTGGCCAGGCACGTGCTGCTGGACATCGCCCGGATGCCGCTGGAAGGCCACGTCGAGGAGTTCGGCCGCACCCTCGGCGAGGAGCTGCTCGAACCCACCCGCATCTACGCCAAGGACTGCCTGGCCCTCGCCGCCGAGGCGGAGGTCCGCACGTTCGCGCACGTCACCGGCGGCGGTCTGGCCGCCAACCTGGCCCGCGTGCTGCCCCCCGGCGTGCGCGCCGACCTCAACCGGCGCACCTGGTCGCCGGCGCCCGTGTTCGCCCTGATCGCCCAGCGCGGCCGGGTCGAGCGCGAGGAGATGGAGAAGACGTTCAACATGGGCATCGGCATGGTCGCCGTGGTCGCCCCCGAGGACGTCGACCGCGCCCTGGCCGTGCTGACGGCCCGCCACGTCCCGGCGTGGGTGCTGGGCGACATCGTCCCCTCGGGCGACGACACCGCCACCGCCACCCTGACCGGGGACCACCCCAGGTTCTGACCTGCCGGACTTCCCCGATCAGGTGATCTCCACCCCGACCATGTACGGAAACACCGTCACCGTCATCGGTTGAAAAAAGAGGAGCCCCGCTCAACCCGGACCCGTTCCGGAGCAACCCGCCGAGGTCGCCGCGCCGTACCAAGCGGCGACCGAGGAGGTACCGGGTGGACCGGGATAGTGAGTTCGGCGAGTACGTCGACGCCCGCGCACTGGTGATGCGGAGAACCGCCTACCTGCTGTGCGGCGACTGGCACCGCGCCGAAGACCTGGTCCAGACGGCGTTGACCAAGCTCTACGTCGCCTGGCCCAGGCTCCGCCGCGACGGCGCGGTGGACGCCTACGCGCGCAAGGTCCTGGTGCGCACGGCGATAGACGAGTCCCGGCTCGCCTTCCGCCGCCGCGAGACGGTGGTCGACACCGTCCCCGAGGTCCCGGCCCCCGAGCCCGCGTCGGCCCTGCCCGGCGCGGGCGCGGACCTGGACGTGCGCCGCGCCCTGGCCGCGCTCCCACCGGGCCAGCGGGCCGTCGTGGTGCTGCGCTACTGGGAGGACCTGAGCGTCACCGAGACCGCCCGCCTCCTCGGGCGAACCGAAGGCACCGTGAAGAGCCAGGCGGCCAAGGGCTTGGCCGCGCTGCGCGCGCTTCTCGGTCGCGGCGTCATGGAGGAGCAGCGATGACCGACATCAAGCAGGCCCTGGCCGCGGCGTTCGACGACGAGCCGCCGCTGACGATCGACCGCGCGGCGATCCTGAGGACCGGCCGCCGCAAGGCCGCCTTCCGCCGCGGCTACACCGCGATCACCGTGCTGGCCACCGCCACGGTCGTCTGCGTCCCGGCCATGCTCGGGTCCGGTGGAGGCGGCGGCGATGGGAACGCGCAAGTCGGAGGCTCCGCGCCGGCCTGGTCGACGAGGCCGACCGACGTGGGCGCGTCGACGACCGCGAGCCCACCGGCGGTCACCGGCACGCCGCAGACCGGTCCCTCGTCACCCGACGTGGTGACCAACGTGCCGAGCACCCCGACCCGCACGTCACTCTCCGCACCCGAGCCGCCCAAGCCGCCGACCTCGCGGCGCGCGACCGACCTGACGGCGCTGCTGGCCTCGTCCGGCGCGATCCCGGCGGACGCGCAGTCCCGGCAGTACCCTGGCCACCCCGCCGGGCCGTGGGAGTTCGGCGTCGTCGAGGGCGGGTACGAGGCCGTCGCCGACGTGACCACCGGGGCGGGGCGGGGCAGGGTCACGGTCGATCTCGGCGGGGGCGAGGCGCCGAAGTGCGGACCCGCGTTCACCAACCCGAAGTCGACCTGTGAGGAACGCCTGTTCGAGGGTCGCCCGATCGTGGTGAACGTGTTGACGAGCGACGACGCCCAGCCGGTCACGTTCATCTCGGTCCGCGCGCGCAGGGCGGACGGCACCGTGGTCGAGGCGAACACCATGAACGGCAACGCCCAGAAGAGCGGCACCACCGGTGTGAACCCGCCGCTCACCGTCGAGCAGCTCGCAAAGATCGCGACACTTCCGGGGTTGACCTTCTAACCTGTCGGTGTGACGGAGGACCTGATCGTGACGCGGACGCTGGTGGTGCCGGCGGCCGAGTTGAGCGAGCGGTTCTCCCGGTCCTCCGGCCCCGGCGGCCAGGGCGTGAACACGGCGGACAGCCGGGTCGAGCTGTCGTTCGACCTGGTCGGCTCGCCGTCGGTGCCCGAGTGGCTGCGCGGCCGCATGGTCGAACGCCTGGGGAAACGCCTGGTGGACGGCGTGCTGACGGTCGCCGCGAGCGAACACCGCGCCCAGCTGCAGAACCGCGCGGCGGCCCGCGAGCGCATGGCCAGGATCCTGCGCGAAGCCGCCGCGGCCCCACCACCGGTCCGCCGCGCGACCAAGCCCACCAGGGGGTCGAAGGAGCGCCGGATCGCGGAGAAGAAGCGCCGGGCCCAGACGAAGCAGGGCCGCCGCGGCGGTGGTTGGGATTAACGCCGCCGCCAGCCGGCGGTTGGGATCGACGCCGCGGCCAGCCGGTAGCTAGCCCTAGCACTGATCGGCCGCTGGGACTGATCGGCCGCTGGGACTGATCGACGGCTGGGACTGGCCGGTGGCTGGGACTGGCCGGTGGCCGGGGCGCTGACCGGCGGCCAGGCCAACTTGAGGCTGAAGTAGCCGGCGGCCGGGAGTGACCGGTGGTCGGAACCGGTCCGGCAGCCGGGTCGGCCGCGCCTACGCCTCCCGGTCGAGCGGGGCGAGCCAAGCGCGCAACACCTGCGGTGAGGCGGTCACGGCCCGGCGCGCCACCACCTCTCCGTGGTCGAGCGCGACCAGTGGGGCGATCCAGCTCGGGAACGGCAACGGGTACGCGGTCAGCTCGTCCGGGATCACGTCTGCCGGCGGCACCGGGAAGTAGGCCCTGAGCAGCTCCACCGACAGTTCCGTCGGCTCCGCACCGTCCAGTTCGCGGGGCACTGCCGTGACGAGCAGGGCTACCTCGGTGGCGGTCTCACCGCCCGGGTGCAGCCGCGTGTACATGTGCTCGCCGAGCATGCCGTGCAGCGGGTAGGTGGCCGCGACGAACCGGCCCGGTCGCGTACCGCCCACGCGGGGTTCCGGCAGGCCGGCGGCGAGGAAGTGGGCGGCGCCCGGCGGTGGGACCGGCAGGGTGGTGGCGGACCGGGTGGTGATGGGCCGAGTGGCGGGCCGGCTGGTGGTGGGCTGAGTGGTGGGCTGGGTGGTCGGGTGGGCGGTCATCGGAGGGTCCTCCGGTTGCGTGCGGCGGATGTCGTGGGTTCTCGCCGGCCACTCGCTCGCGGAAAGGCGGGGAACCGGCCCGGCGCGTTCCTCCGGCGCGGGGAGCGACGCCCTCGCACCGGGACGACCCGTGCCCCGAGCCCACCGGCCCTCACCTGGTGCGGACGGCGTCACGTCGTCCCGGGTCCGTGGAGGCGGGGCGTTCCTGGGGTCAACACCCACGGTAGGTCGGTCCTGGGGACGTCGCACCTCGGGCACGGCCTTTCGCTAACCCGACCTGGTGGCACCCGGTCGGGCACTAGGCTCACCCTGCGTGACCGAGCCGGACTTCCTGACCATGGCCCGCACCGCCTACGACACCGTCGCCGCCGACTACGCCGAACTCTTGCGCGACAACCTCGCCGACCCGGCGAGCACGGCCGACCGCGCGGCCCTGCGCATGTTCGCCGACCTGGTGGACGGGCCGGTCGCGGACATCGGCTGCGGTCCCGGTCGGATCACCGGGCACCTGCGCTCGCTCGGCGTCGACGCGTTCGGGGTGGACCTGTCGCCGGAGATGGTGGCCGTCGCCCGGCGCGAGCACCCCGGCGTGCGGTTCGAGGTCGGGTCGATGCCGGACCTGGACCTGCCGGACGCCTCGCTCGGCGGCGTGCTCGCCTGGTACTCGGTGATCCACGTCCCGTGGGACCTGCACCCGGCCGTGTTCGCGGAGTTCCACCGCGTCCTCGCGCCCGGCGGCCTGCTGCTCCTCGCCTTCCACATCGGCGACGCCGTGCGGCGCCTGGAGCGCGGTTACGGGCACGACATCGCGCTGGACGCCTACCGGCTCCGGCCCGAACGGGTGCTCGACCAGCTCGCCGCGGCGGGGTTCGCGCCGCACACGCGTCTGGAACGGGAGCCGGTGGGGTCGGAGAAGACGCGGCAGGGCTACCTGATCGTGCGCAAAGCCGACCAAGCCGACCAAGCCGACCAAGCCGACCAAGCCGACCACGCCGACCACGCCGACCACGACACCCAGGCCGGCCACGACACCCAGGCCGGCCACGACACCCAGGCCGGCTGAGGCACCCCGCCCGACCAAGACCGCGACGCCCGACGACCCGCCGACAACCGCGGCCCCGGCCCCGGCCAAGAGCGCACCCGTCATCAGCGCCAGCACCAGCACCGCCAACACCACCAGCACCGCCGGCACCAACACCCGCGCGGCTCAACCCCGCCACACGTAAAGCCGCTCGGGCCGCCCCGCCCCGCCGTACTTCAGCCGCACCTCCGCGCGCCCCGTGCCGACGAAGTGCTCCAGGTACCGCCGCGCCGACACGCGCGCCAGCTCGGTCACCGCCGCGCACTCGCTCGCGGACACCCCCTCCGGCCGCTCCCGCAGCACCCCCTCGACCAGGTCCGCGGTCTGCGTGCTCAACCCCTTGGGCAGCACCCGGCGGGGCCGCGCGCCGAACACCTCGTCCACGTCCGCCTGCCCCGCCGAGGCCAGCCCGCCCAGCCGCCGGTCCAGGGCGGCGAAGTGCGCGAGCTGGTCGCGCAGCGCCGCGTACTCGAACGGCTTGATCAGGTAGTGCAGCACCCCGCCGCGCATGGCGCTCCGCACCGTCTCCACGTCCGTGGCCGCGGTGATCACGATGACGTCCACGTCGTCGGCCACGCCGCGCAGCTCCCGCAGCACGGTCAGCCCGTCGAGGTCGGGCAGGTACACGTCGAGCAGCACGAGGTCCGGCCGCAGCTCGCGGACCAGCCGCAGCGCGTCCGCGCCGGTGTGCGCGACGCCGACGACCTCGAACCCGGGCGTGCGCGCCACGTACCCGCTGTGGACCTTCGCGACCATGAAGTCGTCGTCCACCACGACGACCCTGATCACGCCGGCACCTCCGCGGGCAGCCGGGCGGTGAACACCGCGCCCCCCTCGTTGCGCACCCGCACCGAACCGCCGCGGCGCAGGCAGGTCTGCCTGGTCAGGGCCAGCCCGAGCCCGCGCTGCCCCTGGGCCGCGGCCTTGGTGGTGAACCCGTGCCGGAACACCTCCTCGGCCAGCTCGGGCGCGACGCCGGGCCCGGAGTCGCGCACGACCACGAGCACCTCGCCGCCGGACGAGCGCACCAGCACCTCGACCCACCCCTGCCCGCCCAGCGCGTCCAGGGCGTTGTCCACGAGGTTGCCGATGACCGTGACCAGGTCCGTGGACAGGTCCTCGTCCACCACGCCGAGCGCGCTGTCGGGGTGCATCCGCAGCCCGATGCCGCGTTCGGCGGCCAGGCTGGACTTGGCGATCAGCAGCGCCGCCACGGCGGGGTCGGCGACCTTCGAGGCGACCTCGGCGCGCCACGCGCCCTGGGCGGTGTTGACGCGGCTGATGAACCCGCGCACCTCGTCGTACTCGCCCAGCTCGACCAGGCCCGCGATGGTGTGCAGGCGGTTGCTGAACTCGTGGGCCTGCGCCCGCAGCGTGTCGGTGGCGTGCCGGTTGGCGTCCAGCTCGTCCTTCAGCGTCATCAGCTCGGTCCGGTCGCGGAGCGTGACGACGGCGCCGTGCACGCCCAGCGGCATCCGGTTGAGCGTCAGCACCCGGCCGCCGGCCAGCGCGAGCTGGTCCTGGCCGGTGGCGCGCCCGGTGAGCACGTCGCGCAGCCGCTCGTCCAGCTCCAGCGCGTCCACGGCCCGCCCGACCGCGTCGTCGGGCAGTTCCAGCAGGGTCCGCGCGTGGTCGTTGACGAGGGTGACCCGGTGGTGCGGGTCGAGCGCGACGACGCCTTCCTTGATGCCGTGCAGCAGTGCCTCCCGGTACTCCACGAGCGCGGTGATCTCGTGCGGTTCCAACCCGAGCGTCTGGTTCTTCACCCGGCGCGCGAGCAGCAGCGACCCGGTCACGCCGATGACCAGCGCGACGCCGAGCAGCCGCAGCGCGTTGTCGGGAGAGTCCAGCACACCCTCCCAGAAGCCCGGCGCGCGCTGCCCGGCGGCGACCACCCCGACCACCCGGCCGTCGTCGCCGATCACGGGCACGTGCGCGACGGTCGCGCCGGCCAGTTCGCCCACCCACGACCGGCCGTCGAGCGCGGTGCTGCCGCCGAGGTCGAGCGGTTCGCCGACCTGGGCGGGGTCCGGCGAGGTCAGGACCTCGCGGTCGGGGTCGGTGATGATCACGTAGGTGGCGCCGGACAGGCTGCGGGCGCTCTCCGCGAACGGCGGCAGCGCGTAGTGCCGCAGCGGGTCGGCCAGCGACGCGCGCACGCCGGCGGTCGCGGCCACGTCCTCGGCCACGGACAGCATCCGCCGCCCCTCGGTCGCGCGGAAGTTGTTCCCCGCCTGGACGACGGACAGCACGCCGACCGCGCACAGCAGCGCCGCGACCACCACCAGTTGCCACACGAGCAGCTGACGGGCGAGCGAACCGCGGCCTCCCATCGCCACCTCCGTGACCACAAAGAACAAAAGAACCCTTAGGGGCGCAAGCGGGACTTCCCTGTTTACACGAGTGCAACATGTCCAACCACGCGGAAGAGAGGCGGGGATCACAGTGCGGATCAGGAACTGGCTCGCGGTCGTCGGCGCCCTGGCGGTCGTCGTCCTCGTGCCGCCGTTGCTGACCTCCGGCGCGGAGAGCGGCACGGCGTCGCTGCGCGGCATGAGGGTGCTGGTGCCGAACGCGCCGGGCGGCGGCTACGACGTGACCGCGCGCACCGCGGCCAAGGCGCTGGAGGACACCGACCTGATCCGCAACGCCGAGGTGTTCAACCTGCCGGGCGCGGGCGGCACGGTCGGCCTGGGCCGCACGGTCAGCGAGCGCGGCAACGGCAAGCTGGTCATGTCGATGGGCCTGGGCGTGGTGGGCAGCGTCTACACGAACAAGTCGCCGTCGTCGCTGCTGGACACCACGCCGATCGCGAAGCTCATCGAGGAGCCGGACATCGTGGTGGTCGGCGCGGACTCGCCGTACCGGACGCTGGCCGAGCTGGTCGCGGCGTGGAAGGCGGACCCCGGCGCGGTGACGGTGGGCGGCGGCTCGTCGCCGGGCGGGCCGGACCACCTGGCGCCGATGCTGGTGGCGAAGGCCGTCGGCCTGGACCCGCGGACGGTCAACTACGTGTCGTTCGACGGCGGCGGCGAGCTGCTGGCGTCCGTGCTGGGCGGCAAGGTCGCGTTCGGCGTGTCGGGCATCGGCGAGTACCGCGACCAGATCGAGGCCGGTCAGCTCCGGGTGCTGGCGGTGACCAGCGGCGACCGGCTGCCCGGCGTGGACGCGCCGACGCTGCGGGAGTCCGGTGTGGACGTCGAGTTCACCAACTGGCGCGGCATCGTCGCGCCGCCGGGCATCTCCGACACCGACCGGGCCCGGCTGGTGGACCTGTTCACCGACCTGCACGGCACGGCGCAGTGGCGCGACGCGGTCGCCCGCAACGGCTGGACCGACGCGTTCGCGCCCGGCGAGGAGTTCGGCGCGTTCCTGCGCGCGGAGAACGAGCGGGTGGCGAGCGTGCTGAAGGAGCTGGGGCTCGCATGACTCGCATGAAGGAGGTCGAGGTGAGCAAGGCTTGGTTCCGGGAGCGCTCGGAACTGGGGGTGTCCGCGGTCCTGGTGGGCCTGGGCGCGCTGGTCCTGGTCGACGCGGTCCGGATCCACACCGATTTCACCCAGCGCGGCCCGGTCGGGCCGAAGGCCGTGCCGATCGCCGTGGGCGTCGGGCTGCTGGTGGTGGCCGTGCTGCTGGCGCGCGACGTGCTGCGCGGCGGTCGCGGCGAGGCCGAGGGCGGCGAGGACGTCGACCTGGCCGCGCCCGCCGACTGGCGGACCGTGCTGATGCTGTGCGGCGCGTTCCTGGCCAACGCCGCCCTGATCGGCGTGGTGGGCTTCCCGATCTCCGGCGCGATCATGTTCTGGGGCGCCGCCTACGCGCTCGGCAGCCGCCACTTCACCCGTGACCCGCTGATCGCCGCCGGGCTGTCGGTCGGCACGTACCTGGTGTTCAACAACCTGCTCGGCGTTCCCCTGCCCGGCGGGCCGCTGGTGGGGGTGCTGTAGCCGTGGACTCGTTGACCGACCTCCTCGGCGGGTTCGCCACCGCGCTCACGCCGACGCACCTGCTGCTCGCGGCGCTGGGCGTGCTGCTGGGCACCGCGATCGGCGTGCTGCCGGGCATCGGACCGGCCATGGCGGTGGCGCTGCTGCTGCCGGTGACCTACGGCCTGGAGCCGACCGGCGCGTTCATCATGTTCGCGGGCATCTACTACGGCGGCATGTTCGGCGGCTCGACCACGTCGATCCTGCTCAACACGCCGGGGGAGAGCGCGGCGGTGGTCGCGGCGATCGACGGCAACCCGATGGCCCGCGCGGGCCGCGGCTCGCAGGCGCTGGCGACGGCCGCGATCGGCCACTTCGTCGGCGGCATCATCGGCACGGTGCTGCTGGTGCTGCTCGCGCCGACCGTGGCGGCGCTGGCCGTGGACATCGGCGCGCCGGACTTCTTCGCGATCATGGTGCTGGCGTTCATCGCGGTCACGTCGGTGCTCGGCGCGTCCCGCGTGCGCGGGTTCGCGTCGCTGCTCATCGGCCTGGCCATCGGCCTGGTCGGGCTGGACGAGATGACCGGCCAGCAGCGGCTCACGTTCGGCTCGCTGCACCTGGCCGACGGCGTGGACGTGGTCGTCGTCGCGGTCGCCCTGTTCGCGGTCGGCGAGTCCCTGTGGGTGGCGGCGCACCTGCGCCGCAAGCCGCACGAGCCGATCCCGGTCGGCCGCGCGTTCCTGGGCCGCGAGGACTTCCGGCGCTCGTGGAAGCCGTGGCTGCGCGGCCCGCTGATCGGGTTCCCGTTCGGCGCGGTGCCCGCGGGCGGCGCGGAGATCCCCACGTTCCTGTCCTACGTGACGGAGAAGCGGCTGTCGAAGCACCGCGACCAGTTCGGCAAGGGCGCGATCGAGGGCGTGGCCGGCCCGGAGGCGACGGCCAGCGCGTCCGCCGCGGGCACGCTCGTGTCGATGCTGACGCTGGGCCTGCCCACCACTGCGGTGGCCGCGGTGATGCTGGCGGCGTTCCAGCAGTACGGCATCCAGCCCGGTCCGCTGCTGTTCGAGCGGGAGCCCGAGCTGGTGTGGGGCCTGATCGCGTCGCTGTTCGTCGGCCTGTGCCTGCTGCTGGTGCTGAACCTGCCGCTCGCGCCGGTGTGGGCGAAGCTGCTGCGCATCCCGCGGCCCTACCTGTACGCGGGGATCCTGTTCTTCGCCGGCGTCGGCGCTTACGCGGTCAGCGCCGACATCTTCGACCTGCTGGTGATGTTCGTGATCGGCGTGCTCGGCTTCGTGATGCGCCGCTACGGGCTGCCGGTGCTGCCCGCGATCATCGGCGTCATCCTCGGCCCGGCCGCCGAGCAGCAGATGCGGCGGGCGCTCCAGCTGTCGGACGGCTCGCTGACCGGCCTGGTGAACACGCCGTTCTCGATCACCGTCTACGCGGTCGTGGTGCTGCTGCTGGCGTGGCCGCTGGTCCGGCGGCTGACCCGCAGGCCGGCGCCGCCCGCCGAGCCGTCGCCCGAGGTGGAGCGGCCCAAGGTGGACGTCTAGCCGGACGGGGACCCCCTGTCGCGGGGGGGCCCCCCCCCCCCCCCCCCGGGGGGGCCCCCCCCCCCCCCCCCCCCCCCCCCCCCCCCCCCCCCCCCCCCCCGCCGGGGCCCCCCCGCCCCCCGCGCGGGGGGGGCCCACCCCACCCCTCCCGGCGCGGCGACCCGGCACGCCAACCCGCCCCGCGGGGACTTCGCCGCGCACGCCGCCTCGCCGGGCTGCGCCGCGTTCCGCACGACGAGCCTCGCCGACCTAGTTGTCCACCCCCGGCGACGTCGGCCGCCACGCGCGGCAGGCCGGGGCCGACCTCGTGCAGCACCTCGCGCAGGGGCCCGGCGGCCTCCGGGCGCTGCCACAGCATGGTGTGGATCGAGCCGCGCCACTCGGTGGTGAACTCGGCCCGCGCCAGCTCCGGCCGCACCCGCGGCACGGCCACCAGCCGCTGCCGCGCCGCGTCCGTCCGGTCGCCGACCAGCTCGGACAGCTGGGGTGCGAGGACCGCCGCCATCCGCACCCGCAGCGGCGCCCGCAGCTCGGTGTCCGCGGCACCGGCCGGCGCGCCCGCGGCCGCGCCGGCGAGCAGCCGCAGCGGTTCCTCGCGCACCGTCACTACCCCTTCTCCCTCCCGCGGATGACCGGCCCGAAGCTCGACCCGCGCTGGTCGTTGCGCTCGAAGAACTGCATGACCTCGGCGTGCTGGGTGGGCACGTGCGCGTCCCGCCCGGCCTGGACGACCGTCGAGCCGCCGGAGGCCGTGGCGTGCTGGGTCACCGACGAGGGACCCGCGGCGGGATCCGCGGCGGGACCCGGGTCGGGGGAGCCGTCGGCGGGCACGTCGCCCTCGTCGAGGCGCAGGGCGTGCGCGTCGCCACCGGGGATCCACAGCCGACCGCGCCCGGTGAAGGTCTTCACCCGCACCTCGACCTCGCGGAAGTCCTCGGGGCGCAGCGTCGTGAACCCGGCCGCCACCACCGACGTGAAGACCAGTTCGGACAGCACCACGGCCAGGTCGGCGTCGGTCTGCTCCAGGGCGGCGCGGGCCGCCGCGCTGTCCATCAGCCTGCTGACCAGCACCGCGTCCTGCCCGGGGTAGCCGTTGGCGCCCTCGGTGGCGGCGCCGAAGTGGACGGCCATGCGCAGCCGCAGCCGGGCGTGCGGCACCCGGTAGGCGTTGACCGACGCCAGCTCGGCGTCCAGCGCGCGCACGTACCGGTCGACCACCAGGTGGTCCGGGGTGCCCGGGGGCAGCACGGCCCACTCCTCGTCGCCCTTGGGCTGCCGCGCCCACGTCGACCGGTCCAGGCCGGCCGCCTCACCGGCCCGGTCCAGGCTGCGCACCAGCAGCTCCTGCAACTCGCGCTGGAGCCGGTCGTCGGCCGACCCGTAGCTCCTCAGGTCACAACAGACCAGCAGACTGCGCTGGAGGCTCATGGCTCGGCCTTTCGTGCGGTGCGGACGGCGCTGCGGCGCCCGGACGGGCGCGCAGGGTCACTGTGGGGTACGACATCGGCGTCAATACCGCACTTGTGCGGACTGGCGTCAGATACCCGCGAATTTGCGCAACCCCGCCAGGTCCGGCACCAGCACGTCGCGCCTCAGGTGACTGACGACCACCCCCGCTTTTCTCAGGTCGGAGAACGCCTTCTCGGCGGTCCTCGGCTTCATGCCGGCGATCGAGGCCAGTTCGACCTTGGTCAGCGGAATTCCCAGCGTCCAACCGTGCGGCTCTTCGCGGCCGTAGGTCTGCACCAATTCGGCGAGCACCCGCGCCACGCGTTCGGCGGCCGGGTGGGACAGGAAATCGCGCCTGCGCTGGTTCGCCCAGCGCAACCGGTCGTTGATCATCCCTATCAATTCCACGAACACGTCGTTGCGCCGGTGCAGGAAGCTCATCAGCTCGCCGCTCGTGATCAGTTTGGCGACCACGTCGCCACACGTCACGACGGTGGCCGAGCGGGGCTTCTGGTCGAGCGCGGCCATCTCGCCGACGAGGTCGCCCGCGACCCTGATCGCGAGCAGGGCGGTGTCGCCCGTCTCGTCCGTGGTCTGCACCTTCACCACGCCGTCGAGCAGCAAGAGGACATGAGTGTCCTTCGCGTCCTGCTCTATCACCTCGCGGTCGGCCGTGTAGCGCACGACCGTGCCGATGTTGAGCAACTCTTGTCGGGTGTTCTCTCGGAGGCGGCCCAGCAGGCTGTTGCTGGGCCACACTGGATCCTGTGTCATCGTGGTGGTCGGCATGGGCAGCATGTGGATCCTGTTACTGTCGTGACCGGCGGGAACTTCCAATGGGCCGACCTGCGTCGGGCGGCAAGTGATGGTCTCCCCGAACGTGCTGCGGACAGTACACCCGAATGGGCGTAACTGGCCCCCTTCTGTTCGGTGTTTTGCCCGGCCACCTCCCCCTGAAGATCACGTGCGAATGCACGGGCAATACCGAACCGAATGGAATTGCGCAGCTCCCGGGACCTGGGACGCGCACCACACCGGGAACAACGAGTCCGATCCGGGACCTTGGACCTGTTGACGCGCCGAACGGCCCGTCTCCCCACCTGGACCCCGGAACCGCAGGAGAAGCACGTGAGCCAGCTCTTCAGCCCCCTGACCACCCGGTCGGTCACCCTCCCCAACCGGATCGCGGTCAGCCCCATGTGCCAGTACTCGGCACGGGACGGCCACCCGGACGAGTGGCACCTGGTGCACCTCGGCTCGCGCGCCGTCGGTGGGGCCGGGCTGGTGTTCACCGAGGCCACCGCCGTGCAGGCGGTGGGCCGCATCTCGCCCGAGGACACCGGCCTCTGGGACGACGCTCACATCGCCTCATGGCGCCCGATCGCGGAGTTCGTCCGCGCGCACGGCTCGGTGGCGGGCGTGCAGCTCGCCCACGCCGGGCGCAAGGCCTCCACCTACGCGCCGTTCGCCGCCGAACGCGGCGGTGTCGCCGACGCCGACGGCGGCTGGACGCCCGTCGCGCCGAGCGCGGTGGCCTTCCACGACAGCTACCGGACGCCGGTCGAGCTGGACCGGGAGGGCATCGCGCGGGTGGTCGCCGACTTCGCCGCCGCGGCGCGCCGCGCGGTCGAAGCCGGCTTCCAGGTCGTCGAGGTGCACGCCGCGCACGGCTACCTCCTGCACGAGTTCCTCTCGCCGCTCAGCAACCACCGCACCGACGCCTACGGCGGCAGCCTGGAGAACCGCACCAGGCTCACGCGCGAGGTCACCGCCGCGGTCCGGGAGGCGGTGGGCGAGGACGTGCCGGTGTTCGCGCGCATCTCCGCCACCGACTGGGTCGAGGGCGGCTGGAGCGCCGAGGACAGCGTCGTGCTCGCCCGCGACCTCGCGGAGCTGGGCGTCGACCTCGTCGACGTGTCCACCGGCGGCAACGTGCCCGCGGCGGACATCCCGGTGGGTCCCGGCTACCAGGTGCGGTTCGCCGAGGCCGTGCGGCGGAAGGCCGACGTGCCCACCGGGGCCGTCGGCATGATCACCGACGCCCGGCAGGCCGAGCAGGTCCTCGCCGACGGCTCGGCCGACCTGGTGCTGCTGGGGCGCGAGCTGCTGCGCGACCCGTACTGGCCGCTGCACGCGGCACAGCAACTGGGGGCGCAGGTCAACCCGCCGAAGCAGTACGCCAGGGCGTTCTAGTAGGACCCGAGCCCAAAGGTCGGGCTGCCGGCACTAAGGACCGGCAGCCCAACCTTTGAGCAGCGGGTGTGTGGACGTGTCAGCGACGGTAGTCGTCGTATTCGTCGTCCGACGGGTCGTCGAAGCGTTCGTCGGTACGACGAACACCGCCGCCCTCACCGGACAGTTCGCGTTGCAAGGCCTCGAAGTCGGTGTTGTGAGAGCTGTACTTCAGCTCCCTCGCCACCTTCGTCTGCTTGGCCTTCGCTCGGCCGCGCCCCATGGCTCGACCCCCTCGCACAGGGACGGGGGCGGCCGGGGGAACGGCGGCCCCACTCGTCTCGACAACTAGTTCCTGGTAACTACCGTACCGTGCCGAAGGGGTTCCTCGCGACGCGGTAGGCGTGAGACGTGCCGCCGAATCTCAACGTGGGAGGATGCGCGGGTGCCTCGACCGTTCGTCGCCTACCTCAGGGTGTACGAACCGCTGTCGGCTCTTGACGCACCGTTGGCCGACCAGGTGCGGAAAGCCCTGGAGAACGGGGTGTTGAGCCGTGCGGACGTCGGCGCGCGCGAGCGGGAGCTGTGGTTGCGATCACAGTTGGCCCGACCGCGCCGCCTCCTGCCGGGTGAACGCCCGGACGGGCGCGTCGCGCCCGACGCGCCGTTCGACGTGATGACCATCAGCCCCGCCGAGGTCCCCGGCGACGTCGGCCCGGGACCGCTGGTCTGCCCGCTGGACCTGCGCGCCAGGTCGGCCGCCGCGCTGGTCGGCTTCCTCGCCTCCGCCACCGGCCCCCTGAGGGACGAGGCGGTGGCCGTCGAGCCGGAGGCCGTCCGGGCGCGGGCGTCGGCGGTGATGGCGGAGCTGACCGGCGGCGCGGTCCACGTCATCTCCACCACCTGGACGGTGCCGCTGCCGTGGTTCACGCTGGTCGACCCGGACGCGCGGCGCATCGTGCTCGCGCCGAGGGACGACCCGGAGCGGCAGGTGTCGTGGCGGGTGTCGATGGCCGACGCGCGGGCCAGGACCGCGCGGGCGCACCGCGTGGTGTCCCGCTCCCTGGGAGAGGAGGGCCCGGCCAAGGTGCTCGCGGACACCGGGCGCTGGCTGGACCACTTCGCGCCGGGCTCGGCGGTCGAGCTGGACTACGGCGGCCTGGTGCAGCTCGTCGACGACAAGGACCTGCTGGAGGACACCTCGGCCACGGACGTGAACGCCATCGTCGACGCCCTGGAGGAGGGCGACGCCGAGGAGGTCGCGCTCCGCTACGAGCGGCTACGGGAGTTCTGGGGCGAGCTGGCGCGCCGCGAACGGCACGGCTAGCAGCAGCCGCGCGGCCACGGCCGCCACCGCGGCCAGCAGCAGCGCGGCGGGCCACCCGAGGGTCGCGGCCACCCAGCCCGCCAGCGGCGGCGTGACGGTCGCGCTGAGGTAGTTCGCGCTGTTCTGCATCCCCAGCGCCGTGCCCGTGCGGCCGGGCGGCGCCAGCTCGCCCGCGGCGGTGATCGCCAGGCCGTTCCAGCACAGCGCCAGCGCCGCGGTCGGCACGAGCGCGGCGGCCGTCAGCCACACCGGCGCCCGGTCCAGCACCGCGCACAGCGCGAACCCGGCCGCGATCAGCACGCTCAGCACCTTCAGCGGGCGCACCCGGTCGGCCACCCGGTCCGACCAGGCCCCGACCGCCAGCCTGCCGAGCCCGCCCGCGACCTGCGCGACCGCGAACAGCCCGGCGGCGGCGCCCACCGCGACGCCCCGGTGGTCGTGCAGCAGCTCCACCATCAGCGCGGCGGCGGTGAACTGGGGCACGACCAGCAGCCCGCTCGCGGCGCTCAACCGGATCAGCGCGCGGTCGGACAGCACCACCCCGTGACCGCCCCGGGACCGCACCGCCCACGGCGGCTCCCGCACCCACACGGCCACGGCGACCGCGACGAACGCGGTGAACCCGGCCAGCGCGAGGAACGCCCCGGGCACCCCGGCGCGCACCGCCAGCACTGGCAGCACGACCGCGGCCAGCGCCGCGCCCAGCGGCGTCGCGGTCTGCCGGATGCCCATGGCCAGGCCGCGCCGGTCCGGCGGGAACCAGGTGAGCACCGCCCGCCCGCTGGCCGCGTTCACGCTCGCGCCGAACAGGCCCACGCCGACCAGCGCCAACCCGGCCACCACGGCGCCGTCGAACGCCGCCAGCGCCAGGCACAGCGCCGCGCCGAACCCGCCGATCGCCATGACCAGCCGCTCACCCCGCCGGTCGGCGGCGGCGCCCCACGGCACCAGGGTGAGCATCGTGCCCAGGTTCACCGCCCCGAGCAGCAAGCCGACCTGCGGCAACGACAGGTCGAAGTGGTCGCGCAACTGCGGCGTGATCGCGGGCAGCCCGAGGAAGACCGCGGCGTTGGCGCCCTGCGCCACCGCGCCGACGGCCAACACCACCCAGCGATACCGCGCGCCCAGTGCCACAAGCGGCGACGTTAGCCAGAACTCCCAAAAAGTGGGAGTGTGATCCTATTCCTTGGAACGCCCGGGGTTGGTCGGCCAGCCGCGCTCGGCCGCCAGCAGCTCGTCCACCGACGCGCTGCCGCTCTGGTAGCGGCCCGCGATCTCGGCGTTGAGCAGGTCGACCACGGCCTGCACCTCGCGCCGCCGCGCCGACACCGACGCCTCCTCGTTCACGAAGACCCGCAGGGCCAGGTCCAGCTTGTCGTCGGACAACGCGCTCACGTCCGACAGGTCGACGTCCGAGACCAGGGCCTCGACGTGCCGCCGGTGCGCCTCCGCCCGCGACGGCTCCTGCGTCTGGTAGCGGCCCAGCCCGGTGGCCGGCCCGACCGCGTTCGACGACAGGATGGTCGCCAGCTGGTCCACCACCGCCGAACCGCCGGACACCCGCCGCTCCTGCTCGGCCCGCACGATGTCGATCCGCGCGTGCAGCAGCCGCCGCAGGTACGACAGGTCGGTCTCCTCCTGCGCCGCCTCGTCGCGCAGGGCGCGCACGTCGGCGAGCGGGAGCCGCTCGACCCCCTCCGCGTAGTCGGGGGCGAGCACCCGGTCGATACGGCGGCGCCCGCCAGGACGCACCTCGATCACGTACTCATCCTGAGGTAGTTCCTGCCCACCCGCCAACACAAACCTGCTTCCAAAGTTGTCTCAAACCTGTACCGGACCGCGCACGCCGAGAAGCGCACGTGCATCCGCGGGTGACAGCGGCGGCCGCTGGGCGATCCGCGCCAGCCCGGCCGCCCTCGCGACCAGTTGCGCGTTGTCCCGGACCGGCTGCCCCTTCGCGTAGGACAGGGTGTCCTCCATCCCCACCCGCAGGTGCCCGCCGGTCGCCAGCGAGGTCAGCATCACCGGCAACGAGGTCCGCCCGATCCCGGTCGCCGAGAACGACGCGCCCTCCGGCAGCAACCGCAGCGCCGCCGCCACCGTCTCCGCGTCACCCGGCATCCCGCCGGGCACCCCCATCACCAGGTCGACGTGCACCTTCCCACCCGCCGGCAGCCCGTGCCGGTCCAGCAACCGCCGCAACGACGCGAGCTGACCGATGTCGAAGATCTCGTACTCCGGGACGATGCCCCGCTCCTGCATACCCAGGTGCAGCGCGACGACAAACTCCCACCGGTTCATGAACACGCCGTCGCCGAAGTTCACCGTGCCCATCGTGCAGGACGCCGAATCGGGCAACGCGTCCAGCACCCGCAACCGATCGGTCTCGGCATCGGTCACCGCACCCCCGGTGGACAACTGCACGACCAACCCGGTCCGCTCGCGGAGGGCCGCGACGGTCTCCTTGAGCAACCCGAGGTCGAGCGTCGGCCGCGCCTCCGCGTCACGGACGTGGACGTGCACCATGGCCGCCCCGACCTGCTCACAGGCCTCGGCGGTGCTGACCAGCTCCTCCAACGTGACCGGCAACTGCGGGACGTCGGCCTTCGAGTGCTCGGCCCCGGTGGGGGCGACGGTGAGCAGCGTGCCGTGTGATCCGGGTCGGGACATGCCCGTGATCCTGGCACAGAAGCCGCCCGGAACCCCGCCCCGAAGTCAGCGCGGACGGGTAACGAACACCCCCGGGTTTCTCCCACACCCCACCACGACAAGAACCCACACCCGAACGAAATCGCGCACCAGCGCACACCCCGCCCAGCTCGTGGTCTCCCCGTATGGCCTGGGCGCAGCCCAACCGCGCTCGTCAAGGGTTCCGCACGCCCTTCGCGGAGCCCTTGACGAGTGTGGTTGCCTCAGGCAGGCCATACGGGGAGACCACGAGCGGCAAGCAGCTTTTCCTCCCCCCGGAGGCCTGCCCAGCGGCGAGCGCCGCTTTTAATCTTCAAATCCCGCGAACCCCAAATTCAGCGACCCAAATTCCGAGCCGCCTCACGCCCCAACCCGGGCGTGTCCGGCGGCACCGAATCAGGGTCCACCGAAGCCTGAACCCGCCGGTCCTCGGCCCCCACCAGCAATTCGGTCTCCGGTGAAACCGACCGCTTCACCAAAGCCAACACCACCGGCCCCAATTCGTGGTGCAGAGCCACGCTGCCCACCCGGCCGACCACCCGCTCGCCGACGAGCACGGGATCACCGGTCTCCGGCTGCACCTCGCGCGACCCGTCCAGGTGCAGCAGCAGCATCCGCCGGGGCGGCCGGCCCACGTTGTGGACCTTCGACACGGTCTCCTGCCCCCGGTAGCACCCCTTGTCCAGGTGCACGGCCCGCCCGACCCAGTTGGCCTCGTGCGGGATGGTCCTCTCGTCCGTGTCCACGCCCAACCGGGCCTGCAGGGACTCCACGCGCAACGCCTCGAACGCCCAACTGCCCGCCGCCCGCGCGCCCGCGTCGGTCAACCGCCGCCACCACTCCACCAGCGAGGCGCGCGGCACCACCAGGTCCACGGCGTCGTGGCCGGGCCAGGGCATCCTCCGCGCGAAGCCACCGGCCCCACCGCCCCCGCCGGCCTCCAGCGCCACCACCCCGTACGCCCCCTGCGGCAACCCCACGCCCAGCCGCTCGAACAACGCCGGCACCTCGGGCCCCACCACCGACAGCACGGCCAGCTCACCGGAGACGTCCCGGGGCTCCACCTTCGACCAGAACACCATCTTGGTCAGGTAGGAGAGCAGCTCGCCCGCGCGCCCGGCCTCGGTGTCCAGGTACACGACCCCGCCGACGTGGGCCACCACCGCGTGGTGCTCGACCCGCCCCTGCACGTCCAGGATCAACGCCTCGGTGCCGGCCCCCTCGCCGAGCGCGGTGAAGTGCTGGCTGGTCAGCGAGTGCAACCAGGTCAACCGGTCGTCACCGGCCACCGCCACCACGGCCCGGTGCGACCGGTCGAACACGGCCACCGACCGCGCGGCCGACCGCTGCTCGGAGAACGGGTCGCCGAAGTGCCACGGCACCCCTTGGTCGGGGTTGCCGTCGAACGGCGCGACCGCACCGCCCTCTGCCAACAACGGGGAGCGCGGGTTCTCCAGCGGTGCGTTCACTCGGACTCCTCATCGGCGTTCTTGCCCTCGTCTGCGCCCTCGTCTGCGCCCTCGTCTGCGCCCTCGTCTGCGCCCTCGTCCGCGCCCTCGCCCGTGACGAGGCAGGCGCGGCACGTGCCGGACAGCGCGAGGTGGCTGGCGTCCAGTTCGAACCCGTACCGGTCGGCCAGTGTTCCCCCGAGAGGTGAGAGCAGCTCGCACGGCACCTCGTCGACGCGCCCGCAGCGGTGGCACACCAGGTGCACGTGCTCGTGCGGGTCCACCGAGTAGTTCGGCGCGCCGTGCCCGAGGTGGGTGTGCCGGACCATGCCGAGCCGGTCCAGCAGGTCGAGCGTCCGGTACACGGTGGTGATGTTGACCGTCGGCGCGGTGCGCTGGACGTGCTTGCAGATCTGCTCCGGCGTGGCGTGGCCGAGTTCGCGCACCGCGTCCAGCACGAGCTGGCGCTGTGGCGTCATCCGCATACCCCGGTCGTGCAGCGTCTTGCGCAGGGCCTTCGGTCCGGCGACGGTGTCCACCTCATCGATGGTAGACGTGAGTAGTCTCACCGCATGCGCGTGCTCGCACTCCTCGACGGAACCCTGGCCGACCCCGACGCCCCGCTGATCCGGGTCGACGACCTGGGCCTCGTGCGCGGCGACGGCGTCTTCGAGACGATCCTCGTCGTCGACGGCGAACCCCGCGAGCGGGGTCCGCACCTCGACCGGCTGGCCCGGTCGGCGGCGATGCTGGACCTGCCCGAGCCGGACCGCGCGGCGTTCGAGCGCGCCATCGCCCTGGTGCTCGACAACTGGGCGGGCGGCCCGGAGATGGCGCTCAAGCTCGTCTACACGCGCGGGGTGGAGGGCGGCGACGGCACGCCCACCGGGTTCGCGCTCGGCATGGAGATCTCACCGAAGGTGATGGCCCAGCGCGCGGAGGGCATCGCCGCGGTCACCCTCGACCGGGGCGTCGAACCCGGCCTGGTGGACCGCGCGCCGTGGCTGCTGCTCGGGGCCAAGTCGCTGTCCTACGCGGTGAACATGGCCGCGCTGCGCGAGGCCGAGCGCCGGGGCGCCGCCGAGGTGGTGTTCACCACGTCCTCCGGCTCGGTCCTGGAGGGCCCGACGTCCACGCTGATCACGGTGCGGGGGCGTCACCTGACCACGCCGCCCGCGGAGCTGGGCATCCTGCCGGGCACCACGCAGGCCGCGCTGTTCCGGGCCGCCGAGCGCGAGGGCTGGACCACCGAGGTCGCCCCGATCGACGTGGCGGACCTGTACTCGGCGGACGGCGTCCTGCTGGTGTCCAGCGTCCGCAAGGTCACCCGCGTGCACACGCTCGACGGCAAGGCGCTGCCGGACTCGACCGGCCTCCACTCGGAGCTGGCCGGGCTGTACGAATCCGAGTACCAGAAGACGGCGCACTGAAAGGACGGCGGCCCCGAACCCGGGACCGCCGCCCCTCACCTAAATCACCTAAATCACCTCAACCCCGCGTCCACGGCGTTGATCAACGTGCCCCCGGCCGTGTCGCCGGACATCTCCCAGATCATCGCCCCGAGCAGCCCGCGCTGCTTCAGCCACGCGGTCTTCTTCCCGATCGCCCAGGGGTCGTCGAACGTCCACCACTGCCCGCCGTCACCGGTGAAGCACGAGGTGGCCACCGCCGCCTCGTCGTGCTGCACCGCGCACCCCGGCACGCTCGCCAGCAGGTTCGAGTACCCGCGGGTGCCCGCCTCCTCCGCGAACTGACCGGGCGCGGCCCCGGAGGCGGTCTGCCACTCGCCGGCCCGGCCGCCCGCCCGCACGCCCTGCCACCCGCGGCCGTAGAACGCCAGGCCGATGGTGATCTTGCGCGGGTGCACGCCGGCCGACGTGTAGGCGTTCACCGCGTTCTCCACGCTGAAGTGGAACGGGTACGGGTCGTCCGCGTCCGCGTACAGGTTGCCCTGGTGGCCGGTGCGGTTGGGCTCCCACGAGTTGTCGCTGCCCGCGCCGTGGAAGTCGTAGCCCTGGACGTTGAAGATGTCCATCGACTCCGCCACCCGCGCCAGCTCCCAGCCCGCCTCGATCTTCGCCGGGTCGGCCGGGGTGAACGCGGTCAGCTGGTACCGCTTGCCGGTCTCGGCGCCCAGCGCGTCGAGCTGGCGGCGGAACTCCTCGATGAGCAGCGTGTTGTTCCGCTTGTCCTCCGCGCCGACGTGGTTGCCGGGGTGGCCCTCGGCGCCCGGCCACTCCCAGTCGAGGTCGATGCCGTCGAAGATGCCCGCCGCCGTGCCGGGACCGCCCGCCGCGTTGTAGACCGGCAGGTTGCCCCTGATGTAGACGTCCAGGCAGGACTTGACGAACTTCTTGCGCGCCGCGTCCGTGGCCGCGACGTCGGAGAAGTACTTCGAGTAGGTCCACCCGCCCAGCGAGATCAGCACCTTCAGGTGGGGGTGCTTGGCCTTGAGCTTGCGCAGCTGGTTGTAGTTGCCGCGCAGCGGCTCCCAGCCGGTGTCGCCGACGCCGTCGACGGACTGGGCCGCGCTGAACGGCCTGCTGTAGTCGGCTTCCGCGTCACCGGCGCCGTCGCCCTGGTTCGGGTCCTGCGGGTTGGGCGAGGTGCCCTTGGTCACGCCGTGCAGGCACGTCAGGTTGACCGGGTCGATGTTGCCGAACGCGTAGTTCAGGTGGGTCAGCTTGGCCGCCGTGCCGCTGGTGTCGAGGTTCTTCACGAAGTACTGGCGGCCGTAGATGCCCCACTGGACGAAGTAGCCGACCCGCGCGTAGCCGCCGACGATGTCCGCCGTGGTCACGGTGACCGGGGTGCTCTGCGGCGACAGGTTGTCGTAGAGGTCGCGGGCCCGCACGGTGAACGTGTAGGCCGTGGACGGCGACAGCCCGTCGACCTTGGCCGTGGTGCCGGTGACCGTGGCCTTCACGGTGGCGCCGAGCAGCACGTCGTAGTTCGCCACGCCCTGGTTGTCGGTCGAGGCGTCCCAGCTCAGCGTCACGCTGCCCGCGTCCTTGGCGGTGCTCCGGGCGTTGGCCGGCGCGGTCGGCGGCTGGGCGTCGTCGGCCGGGTTGCGCGTGGTCACCTCCAGGGCGTTGGACGCCGCGGACAGCGTCCCCTTCGTGTCCTTGGCCTTCACCGTGAAGCCGTAGGCGGTGTTCGGCGTGAGGTCGGCGACGGTCGCGCTCGTGCCGGTGACCGTGGTGACCAGGGCCGACCCGCGGTACACCTCGTAGCCCGCGATCGGCAGGGAGCCGGGCGTGGAGGCGGTCCAGGCCAGCGAGACCGTCCGGGTGGTCCGGACCGGCGAGTGCAGGCCGGCGGGCGGCGACGGCGGGGTGTCCGGGGTGCCGTCGCAGTTGGCGTTGTTCACCCGGCACGTGACGGGCTCGGCGGCCCGGCTCAGGGTGAACGTCGGGCTGTAGGGCTCGGTGGAGCGCCGTGCGGCCACGCTGCGGTTGTAGTGCACCGGGGTGAGCGTGACCGCGTTGCCGGTCTGGGTGATCGAGCCGTTCTGCGCGTTCGACGCGGTGACGCCGGCGGGCAGGGTGAAGGTGATCGACCAGTCGGCGAGGGCGGTGTCGGTGTTGTTGTTGACCACGAACCGGCCGGTGGTGCCGGTCAGGGTGAAGTCGGCCGTGGTCGGTGCGGGCGGTGGCGCGGGCGGGCCGCTGCCGTCGCAGTTCGCGCCGTTGACCGTGCAGGAGGTCGGGTCGACGGCCTGGCTGAGCGTGAACGTCGGGCTGTACGGGTCCGTGGTGCGGCCCGGCTGCAGGGTGCCGATGTAGAAGGCCGGGGTCAGGGTCACCCGCGTGCCCGCCTGGGTGAGGGTGCTGTGCTGCGGGTTCGACGCGGTGACGCCGGCGGGCAGGTCGAACTTGATCGACCAGCCGGAGACGGCGGCCGAGGTCGGGTTGGTGACCACGAAGGAGCCCGTGGTGCCGGTCCTGGTGAACGCGGCGGTCAGCCCGCCGGCGGCGGTGGCCGGTGAGACCGGCACCACCAGTGCCGGGACGGCCAGGGCCAGGGCGGCCACGAGCGAGGTCGCTAGTCGGCGCATCAGGTGTGCCTCTCGATCGCAGGGAGCTGTCGAGAACCACGGCGGCCTGGTGTTGCGCTTGTCCGGTGTTGCCGAACGTAGGGGTCACGGGCGGTGTTGACAATGGGTCTAGACCAATTGCCTCCATTCGGCCCCGCCCGGCTCGGCCCCGCCCGACCTGACCAGCCCGACCTGACCGGCCCAGCCCAGCCCAGCCCGGCTCAGCCGAGGACCGCGAACCTCAGCGGCGTGCCGGGCGGGACCTGCCCGAGCAACGGCAGGGCGCGTTCGGCGACCACGCCCACCACCGGGTAACCGCCGGTCGTCGGGTGGTCGGCGAGGAACACCACGGGCAGCCCGTCGGGCGGCACCTGCACCGCGCCGGTGACCAGCCCCTCGCTCGGCAGCTCGCGCCCCACCCGCCCCGGCACGCGCTCCAGCGGGGTGCCGGTGAGCCTGATCCCGACCCGGTTGCTGCGGTCGGACACCACCCAGCGCCCCCCGCGCAACTGCCCGCCCGCGTCGGCGAACCAGTCGTCGCGCGGCCCGAGCAGGACCGGGACGACCAGCTCGTCCGGCACCCGCACCGGCGCCAGGACGTCCACCCCGACCGGCACCCCCGTGGGTTCGCCCAGCGGCACCTCGTCGCCCTCCGCGAGCGGTGCCGGCCCGAGCCCGGACAGCACGTCGGAGGCCCGGCTGCCCAGCTCGTCGGGCACCGCGACACCCCCGGACACGGCCACGTACGCGCGCAGCCCGCCGCTGGGCGCGCCGAGCGCCAGGGTGTCGCCCGCGGCCAGGTGGAAGGGCGAGTCGCGCGGTACGCCGTTGACGCGCGCGGGCGTGTGCGGACCGGTCACCGCGACCGTGCACGAGGCGTTGGCGCGCACGACCAAACCGCCGAGCAGGACCTCCAGGCAGGCGGCGCCCTCGGGGTTGCCGACCAGGCGGTTGGCGAGCCTGAGCGACGGCGCGTCGAGGGCGCCGGAGGGCGGGACGCCGAGGTGCGCGTGCCCCGGCCGGCCCAGGTCCTGGACCAGGGTCTGGGGACCGGTGCGCACCACCGTCAGCGAACGTGCGACTCGGGGGTCCCGGACGTACGACTCGCGACCCCCGGGCGTACGACTCGCGATGTCCGAGTGGAGGACACGCGGTTCGGCGGGGGTCACGGGGTGGCCTCGAAGCGGACGCGGTGGCCGGGGGCGAGCAGGGCCGGGGTGGGGCGGCGCGGGTCGAACAGGGGCGCGTCGGTGCGGCCGATCAGGCGCCAGCCGCCCGGCGTGGCCCGCGGGTAGGCGGCGGTGAACTCGCCCGCCACGCCCACCGATCCCGCGGGGACCCTGGTGCGGGGCGAGTCCAGGCGGGGCTGGCGCAGCGGCTCGGGCAGGCCGGTCAGGTAGGCGAAGCCGGGCGCGAAGCCGCAGAACGCGACCTGGTACGCGGCGCCGGTGTGCAGCTCGACCACCTCGGCCGGGGTCAGGCCCGCGGTGTCGGCGACCAGCTCCAGGTCCGGGCCGTCGTAGGTGACCGGGATGACGACCTCCTCGGCGGTGGTCGCGGCCCGGTGGGCGAGGTCGGCGGAGGCGAGCGCCTCGCGCACGGCGGGCAGGCCGCCGGGGCGGGTGGCGATCAGGACCGTGCGCGCGGCGGGCACCAGCTCGACCACGTCCGGGAGCCCGGCCGACGCCACGGCGGCGCGCACCGCCTCCACCTCGTCGAGCGAGTCCACCTCGACGAGCACCGCGTCGGTGCCGCAACGCCGCAACAGCATGGGGACAGTCTACGTCCTTGGGAGGATTGTTGAACAATCCACCGGCGGAGTTCCGCGCACCGGGACGGACCGGGACGGACCGGGACGGGGCGGAACGAGCGGTCGGCCCGGAGCGACCCGGCCGACCGCTCGCGGTCAGCCCACGATGCGCTTGAGGTGCGCCGACGTGTGCGGCTGGAGCGGCTGGCCGACCATGGCCCGCTCCTCCACGTAGGCGAGGTCGCCGTTGTTGACGATGCCGTAGAGGCGCTGCGCGCCGACGACGTCCTTGGCGGTCGCGGTGCGGACCACCGCGTCGGTGCCGAACTCCCACGACGTCTGGTTGCGCGGCTTGCCGTAGTACAGCTCCACGATCCCGGTGTTGTGCGTGAGCAGCACCTCGATCGTGTCGTCGGCCTGCGGGCGCCAGAAGCCGGTCTCGCGGGCCGCCTGCCGCACGACGTTCCCGTCGGCGTCCAGCAGCCAGGACCGGGCCTCGTAGTACAGGAACGGCCGGCCGTCGTGCGCGAAGGTGATCTGCTGCCCGAACCGGTACGGGCCGTCGATCGTCGGGTACACGACCTCGCCCTCGCCGCGCCACACGCCGACCAGCGGCAGCAGCGACAGGCACGCGTCGTGCAGCGAGGGCCCCTCGCGCAGGTTCGCCGTGTCCGCCGGCACGGGGAGGTCGTCGAACTGCGGCAGGTTGCGGGCGCGCGTCACCTCGGCGCGTGCCGCGGCGGCCTGCACGGCGGCGTCACCACTGCCCGGAACGGGCGATTCGGCGCTCACCGCTGGTCGGAGAACAGCCGGTAGACCACGTACCCGGCGAACCACACGACCAGCAGGGACACGAGTACCAGCAGCCCGGTGAAGAAGTGTTCCACCAGCTCAGTTTAGGCCCACGCCCCCGGAAGCCGCCGACCCCGGTGGCGAACGCCACCGGGGTCGGGGGAACGACCGGCCAGGCCCCTGGCTCAGGCCACCGCGACCTCGACCGGGTGAACACCCGGCCCGTCGGCGGTCACCGACGCCTGCCCGTTGCCGGACCTGTGCAGCGCGCGGACCGTCCACTCGCCCGGCGCGGCGTAGAACCGGAAGTCGCCCTCGGGGGAGGACACGACCTCGGCGGTGAACTCGCCGGAGGCGTCCAGCAGCCGCACGAACGCGCCGCCGACCGGCGCGCCCTCCGCCTTCACCTTGCCGGTGAGCACGACCTGGTCGTCACCGACCGCGAGGTCGACGCCCTGCTGGGGTGCGCCGCAACCGTCCAGGCTCATCGTCACGCCCCCTTGCCGTCGCCGAGCTCGACCGGCACGCCGACCAGCGAGCCGTACTCGGTCCAGGAACCGTCGTAGTTCTTCACGTCCTCGTGGCCCAGCAGCTCGTGCAGCGCGAACCACGTGTGCGACGAGCGCTCGCCGATGCGGCAGTAGGCGATCGTCTTGCGCGAGCCGTCGAACCCGGCCTCGCCGTAGATCTCGGCCAGCTCCTCGTTCGACTTGAACGTGCCGTCCTCGTTGGCCGCCTTGCTCCACGGCACGTTGATCGCGCTGGGGATGTGGCCGCCGCGCTGCGCCGCCTCCTGGGGCAGGTGGGCGGGCGCGAGCAGCTTGCCGGAGAACTCGTCGGGCGAGCGCACGTCGACCAGGTTCTTGTTGCCGATGGCGTCCACGACCTCGTCGCGGAACGCGCGGATCGACAGGTCCTGCTCCTGCGCCTTGTACTCGGTGGCCTCGCGGCTGACCTGGTCCTTGTCCAGCGGGCGGCCGTCCAGCTCCCACTTCTTGCGGCCGCCGTCGAGCAGCTTGACCGCCTGGTGGCCGTACAGCTTGAAGTACCAGTACGCGTACGCGGCGAACCAGTTGTTGTTGCCGCCGTAGAGGATGACGGTGTCGTCGTTGGAGATGCCCTTGGCCGACAGCAGCTTCTCGAAGCCCGCCCGGTCGACGAAGTCGCGGCGGACCGGGTCCTGCAGCTCGTTCTTCCAGTCGATCTTCACCGCGCCGGGGATGTGGCCCCCGTCGTAGGCGGTCGTGTCCTCGTCGACCTCCGCGAACACCACACCGGGCGTGTTCAGGTTCTCCTCGGCCCACGCGGCCGAGACCAGGACGTCTTCACGGCTCATCGAGCTGCTCCAATTTCTTCGTTCTTACTGCGACGGTGTCGACTGGGGACGGGCGAGGAACGGTGCGCGGCGGCGCAGGAGCAGGAACACCTCGCAGCCGAGGCACAGGCCGAACGCGGCGTTGAGCAGCGCGGCCGCCAGGGCGGCGGAGGTCGCGACGACTCCCAGCGCGGTCAGGCCGGAGGCGTAGCCGACCGTGCCGACCAGGGCGAAGGCGAAGCCGACGCCCTGCGCGAACCGCAGCGGGGCGGCTTCCTCGCGCTCGGTGACCGGAGCGAGCCTCGGCTGGACGGCGAACCGGTAGACGTGGCCCCACGGGTTGAGCTTGAGCGAGATGAACGCGCACATGGCGAACAGCACGGTCTGCGCCGCGAGCAGCCGCCACGACCCGGTGAGCAGCACGGCCGCGAGGATCGCGGAGGTGATCCAGGCGCTGAACCGCGGTCCTCGCGGGTCAACGGGGGCGTCTTTCGACACGGCGACCTCCTGACGGTGGACAAAGACGGGCAGTCCGTCTTCAGGCGGTGGTAGGGCAGGCGCGCACGCGAGTCAAGGTCGTGGGCGCCGCCGGGAACCGCCCGGTCAGCTCGCCGCGCGACACAGGCTGCTGCGCACGCGGCACAGGTCCACCGCGAGTCGCTTGGTCAGCAGCGTGGTCATGGGTGCGAGGGTAGCCGCTCGTCCCTGCTGTCGGGAGTGCTGCCCAGCAAGTGGGAAATCCCAGGTTCACCCGTTCGGTGGCGGCAGGTGTGGGCGCAGCGCCTCGGCGAGTTCGCCCGGTTCGGGGACGCCGCCGACGCGCAGCAGCTCGGCGCCCGCCCGGTCGAGCGCCAGGGTCGTCGGCGCGCGCAGCACGCCGAGGTCGCGGGCGACCTCGGGCAGGTCGGTGACGTCCAGCTCGACGTGCCGCAGGCCCCTGGTGCGGTCGGCCAGGTCGCCCAGCAGCGCCCGGGTCCGCTTGCAGGTGGTGCAGAACGAGGTGGACAGCTGCACCAGCGTCACCGACGCGCGCGCGTCGAGCAGGTCGCGCACCGGTCCCGGCAGGCGGTCGCCCGGGTCCGCCTGCTCGGCGCCCGCCCCGGTGCCGGTCGCTCCGGTGCCCGCCGACCCGGTGCCGGCAGATCCGGTGCGCGGCGGGGCGTGCCGGATGCGGCCGTCGCGCGCCCGGAGCAGCAGGCCGACCACGACCACCGCGGCGACCGCGGCGAGCAGCCCCCAGACCCCGGTCACCGGCCGGTGCCCTGGTCCAGCGGGATGTTCTTCACCGTGCCCTCCACGATGAACGCGCCGCTCTCCACCTTCACCGCCGTCGGCGTCGCGGTGAACGGCAGCCCGCCCGGGTCGATGACCACGCCCAGCGCCTGGCGGATCGTGCCGAGCACCGCCTCCAGGCCCTCCAGCGAGGTGTCGTCCAGCTCGACGTCGTTGACCGCGATGGCGATCCGGCCGTCGATCAGCGACACCGTGCCGTAGGCGGCGAGCCGGATCTTGCGGCCGGCGACCGTGGTGCTGCCGGACAGCTTCACCGCCGCCACGGTCGGGTCGGGCTTCGGCGCGGCGGCCTGCTCGGGCGCGGGCTCGCCGTCCCGCTTCGCCTCCCGCTCGGCGCGGTTGTCCGGCTCGATGGTCATGTCGTTGAACGGCGTGACCTTGTTGACCAGCAGGTTCAGATCGCTGGACTTGATCTTCACGCTGCCCCGGACCTGGTCGATCCGGGCGTCGGAGGTGTCGCCGGCCAGCAGTTCGGACAGGCCGATGCGCACGTGGCGCAGGTTCGCCCGGATCTCCAGGTTGCGCAGGTCGTCGCCCACCGGCACGCCGGCCGCGCTGATCTCGATGTCCCGGTAGTCGCCCGCCAGCGCCTGCGTGATGAACGGGAAGCCGTTGATGCGGACCGCCGGGTCCTCGCTCAGGCCGAACTTGTCCCGCATCCGCTGGGCGACCTGGTACTCGCCCGCCGCGGCCAGCCCGTAATCGGCGGCGACCAGCACGGCGCCCACCACCAGGGCGGTGATGATCAGCTTGCGCCCGCGGGTGGAACGGCGCTTGGACTCGTTGGCGGTCATCGTCGGTCGGTGCTCCCCAGGGAGTGTCGGTCCAGCCAGGTCGCGATCCGGTCTACCAGAACCGGCGTCATGGCCGATTCGGCGTGCCGGACGCCGGGCTCCAGCCACAGCTCCGCGTCCCCGCCCGCGGCGCGGTGCAGGGCGACGGCGTGGGCCGGGCCGAAGTAGTGGTCCTGCTCACCGTGCACGATCAGCAGCGGTGTGGGCGCGATGCGGTGCGCGACCTCCAGCGGGCTCTCCGGGGTCGAGGTCCACGGCGGGCCCAGGCGCACGCCCAGCGCGCGGGCGGCGAGCCTGCCGTGCGGCTGCTCCAGCAGCCAGTGCACCCGCCGCATGGCGGGCGTGTCGCGCACCCACCAGCGCGAGGGCGCGCTGACCGCCGCCACGGCGTCCGGCCGGTCCTCGTGCAGGGCCGCGTGGCGCAGGGCGATGGAGGCCCCCATGGAGAACCCGACGGTCACCACGCGGCGGTACCCCAGGTCGCGGGCGAGCGAAACGCCCGCCGCCAGGTCGTGCACCTCGTCGCGGCCGACGCTGGAGGAACCGCCCGAGCGGCCGTGGCCCCGGAAGTCCAGCGCGACGACCCCGCCGTGCCTCGCGAACCGGTGCAGCACCCGCGAGACGAAGGGCTTTCGTACGTGGTTGGTGAAGCCGTGACCGACCACGAACGCCAGTTCCGTCACGGATCGTGAAGATCTCACGTGCAGACCGTGAAGGAGGACGGCGTCGTGTGACATGGATGTAACAGGCGTGACGCTTGTGGAAACAACTGTGACTCTGTCCTGCTGACCTGGGCCTTTTGTGGCGTGCACCGGTATCGTCTCCGTCATCCGCAGGCAACGGGGCCCGGTCACCGTACTTCGCTCGCCTGGTCCGGTGACCGCACACCGGCCGAACGAGAGGGCGCCGCGATGAGCATCGACGTGCTGCTGCTGACCACCGACTCCGACCCCGAGGCGGTCCTCCCCGCGCTGTCGCTCCTCCCGCACGAGGTGCGCCCGCTGCGGCCCGAGGTCTCGGCGTTGCTGGAGGCGGGTCCGCACGACATCGTCCTGGTCGACGCCAGGACCGACCTGGTCGCCGCGCGCAGCCTGTGCCGGCTGCTCGACTCCAGCGGCGTCGACGTGCCGGTGGTCGCGGTCGTCACCGAGGGCGGTCTGGTCGCGGTCAACTCCGACTGGAGCGTCGACGAGATCCTGCTGCCCACCTCCGGCCCGGCCGAGGTGGACGCCCGGCTGCGCCTGGTGCGCTCCCGCCGGGGCACCGCGCAGACCGGCGGCGACGGCTCGATCCAGCTCGGCGAGCTGGTCATCGACGAGGCCACCTACACCGCGCGCCTGCGCGGCCGCCCGCTCGACCTCACCTACAAGGAGTTCGAGCTGCTGAAGTACCTGGCGCAGCACGCCGGCCGGGTGTTCACCCGCGCGCAGCTGCTCCAGGAGGTCTGGGGCTACGACTTCTTCGGCGGCACCCGCACCGTGGACGTCCACGTCCGGCGGCTGCGCGCCAAGCTCGGCCCCGAGCACGAGTCCCTGATCGGCACCGTGCGCAACGTGGGCTACAAGTTCGTCCGCCCCCCGCGCCCGGGCAGCGCCCGCCGGGTCGAGCAGGTGGACGTGGCGGAGACGAACCTGGATGACGCCGAGCTGATCTTCAGGGCCTGACCTGGCCAGGTCCAACCCCTCGGCGCCCAGTAGGTTCGGTGGCGTGGAACTGAGCTGGTCCGAAGAGCTTTCCCCCGAGCAGGTCGGTGAGGTCACCGGCCTGCTCGGCGCCGTTCGGGACGTCGACGGCGTGGCACCGGTCGGCGAGGCCGTGACCCTGCGGCTGCGGCCCGGCGCGCGCGGCAGCGCCCACCTGCTGGCCCGCCGCGACGGCGCCCTCGCCGGCTACCTGCACCTGGACGTCCTCGGCGACGCCGAGGGCAACCAGGTCGCCGAGCTGGCCGTCCACCCCGACCACCGCCGCCGGGGCGTCGGCTCGGCGCTGCTCGCGGCCGTCGCCGAGCGGGCCGCGCCGCTGCGCGTCTGGGCGCACGGCGGCCTGCCCGCCCAGGAGGCCCTGGCCGCGAAGCTCGGCGCGCGCAAGGTCCGCGAGCTGCTGCGCATGGGCCGCCGCCTCGACGCCGACCTGCCCGCACCGGTGCTGCCGCCGGGCGTGCGGCTGCGCGCGTTCGAACCCGGCCGCGACGAGGAGGCGGTGGTCCGCGTCAACCACCGGGCCTTCTCCTGGCACCCCGAGCAGGGCGCGATGGGCGTCGAGGACCTCCGGGCCAAGCAGGGCGAGCCGTGGTTCGACCCGGCCGGGTTCCTGCTGGCCGTCGACGCCGACGACCGGCTCCTCGGCTTCCACTGGACCAAGGCGCACTCGGCGGAGCTGGGCGAGGTGTACGTGGTGGGCGTGGACCCGGACGCGCAGGGCGGCGGCCTGGGCAAGGCGCTCACCCTCGCGGGACTGGCGCACCTGCGCGCCGCGGGCCGCGTCGAGGTGATGCTCTACGTCGAGGCCGACAACGCTTCGGCACTGGCCGTGTACAACCGGTTGGGCTTCACCCGATGGGACTCGGACGCCCAATACGCCGGGTAGTGACAAACTCGTCACGTCCTGCAAACGCGCAGGTCACGGTTCACTCAAAAGGCGGTGTGACCCGTGACCTCCCGTGTGGTGTTCACCTTCCGTTCACCTTCTCCTGGGACCGCGTCCACCCTCGCTGCCTACCGTCCGTGTCGAGCGGCGGGACAAGCGCCGCGGAATCCGCCCCCGTAGCTGGAGGACCCTGGTGAAGACCAAGCGACACGGCGCCGTTGTCGGCCTGATCGCGGCCGGTGCGCTTTTGCTCACCGCGTGTGGCAGCGACAACAACGCCGCGGACACCGGCGCGGCGCAGACGACCGGCGAGACGTCGTCCACGCCCGTCGAGTGCGGCGGCAAGTCGAAGCTGAGCGCAGAGGGCTCCTCGGCGCAGAAGAACGCGATCGACACGTTCGTCCAGGCGTACCAGCAGCGGTGCTCCGGCTCCGACCTGGCGTACAACGCCTCCGGCTCCGGCGCCGGCGTCAAGCAGTTCATCGCCGGCCAGGTGGACTTCGGCGGCTCCGACTCGCCGCTGTCGGAGAGCAAGGGCGAGGTGGCCGCCGCCGCCGAGCGCTGCGAGGGCAACCCGGCGTGGAACCTGCCGATGGTCTTCGGGCCGGTCGCGCTGGGCTACAAGCTGGAGGGCGTCGCCGACCTGACGCTGAACGCCGAGGTCGCCGCCAAGATCTTCAACGGCACCGTCAAGAAGTGGAACGACCCGGCCGTCGCCGCGCTGAACTCCGGCGCGTCGCTGCCCGACAAGGACATCACGGTCATCTACCGCTCGGACGAGTCCGGCACCACGGACAACTTCCAGCAGTACCTGGAGGCCGCGTCCAAGGGCGCCTGGACCCAGGGCGCCGGCAAGCAGTTCAAGGGCGGTGTCGGCGAGGGCAAGGAGAAGTCCGCCGGTGTCGCGCAGGCCGCCGGTGCGGTCGACGGCGCCATCACCTACGTCGAGCTGTCGTTCGCGCAGGACAACAAGCTGTCCCTCGCCAAGATCGACAACGGCTCCGGCGCGGTCGAGCTGAACGAGGAGTCGGTCGGCAAGGCCATCGACGGCGCCACCATCAAGGGCTCCGGCAACGACCTGGTCCTGGACCTGAAGTCGATCTACGGCGCCAGCACCGCGGGTGCCTACCCGCTGCTCCTGGCCACCTACGAGATCGTGTGCTCGAAGGGCTACGACGCCGACACCGCGAAGGCCGTCAAGGCGTTCCTCACGGTCGCGGCGACCGACGGCCAGGCGGGTCTGGCGGACGCGGGCTACGCTCCGCTGCCGAAGGCCTTCCAGGAGAAGCTGCTGACCGCCATCGCGGCCATCGCCTGATCAGGCCGGCAGACTCCCCACCAGCGCCATCGCGATGAACGAACGCACAGTGGCCCAGCGCCCCGCGGGCACCGGCACGACCGGTGCCCGCGGGGGCGTTCCGGCC
>NZ_JBHWIE010000046.1:0-40095 GCF_042732085.1 Actinosynnema sp. NPDC059797 | reverse complement strand
GCCGGCCGCGGACCCGGGCGTCACAGGTCGACGCGCAGCAGGACCGCGTCGTTGTGCGCCAGCCTGATCTCGACGCCGGTGATCTCGGAGCGGAGCAGCCGGGTGGTCGCGATCGGCAGGGTGGTGGAACCGGGGCCCGCCGTCCAGGTGGCCACCCGCGTCGAGGCGCCGTCGGCCGTGACGACGTGCAGGGCGTAGGCGAACACCGGCGTCGGCGGGCCGTCGGGCTCGGCGTAGGAGCACCGCACCTCGATCCGGGTGCCCCACGGCTCGGCCACCAGCCGCGCGCTGGCCGTCACCGGGCTGGGCACGGTCTGGGCCAGCTCCACGCCGGGGGCGGGTGACGGCGCGGCCGAGGTCGCCGACGCGTCGGGGGCGGGCGGTCGCCCGGCCGACGCGACCCCCCACCCCAGCAGCACCGCGCCGACCAGCGCCGCGGCCACCAGCCACCGGGCTCGCCGCCGGCGCGACCGCTCGGCCGCGACCAGCCCGGCGAGCACCGCGGCGGGCGGTTCGCCGACGTCGGGCCCCAGCAGGTCGAGGGCCCGGTCCCGGGGCACCGCCGAGAGGATGCCGGGGACGCCCGCGAACGAGGCCACGTCGCCCGAGCAGGCCTCGCAGCCGGGCAGGTGCCCCTCGAACTCGCGCCGCTCGGCGGGCGACAGCGAGCCCAGGACGTACGCGGCACCCCAGTCCCGGTACGGATCGACTGGCGTGCTCACCGTCCGGTGACCCCCTTCTCCTCCAGCGCCAGCCGCAGCGCCCGCAGACCATAGTGCAGCCGGGACTTCACGGTCCCCTCCGGCAGGTCCAGCGCGGCGGCCAGCTCGGCGACGGACTGGCCCATGTAGTACGAACGCACGATCACCGCGCGGTGCTCCGGCGTCAACCGCGTGAGCACGTCGGCGACCAGCCACGAGTCCAGGGCCGAGTCGGTCGGGTCGGAGCGCGCCCGATCGGGCACCCCCTCCGACCCGACCTCCCAGCGGGCGCGGGCGCTGCGGCGTTCGTCGATCACCACGTTGCGCGCCACCGTGTAGAGCCACGCGCGAGCCGCCGCCCCACCCTGTTCGAGCACCTTGGGGTTGCGCCAGGCGCGCAGCAGCGCCTCCTGCACCACGTCGCTGGACAGCTCGTCGTCCCCGGTCAACCGGCGCACGTACCGCCACAGGGCGGGCGCGTGCTCGTCGTGGAGGGAGCGCAGCAGGGCGATGTGACTGTCGTTGATCGCGCACCTCCTCGGCTAGTCGCGGAGCAGCGGTTCCCGGGCCGGCTCGGCCGTGCCGGGTCCGCCGGGGAAGGCGGGCCGTCGCTTGGCGAGGAAGGCCGAGGTCCCCTCGCGCATGTCGGCGGTGGTGAACGCCTCGTGGAACGCGGCCAGCTCGGCGGCCAGCCCGGCGGCGACGGTCCGGCCCGCCGCGGCGTTCACCGCGGCCTTGGCCAGGGACACCGCCGTCGCCGAGTTGGCCGCGACCCGGCCGAGCGCCGCGCGCGCGGCGGCCAGCATCCCGTCCCGGTCGTCGAACACGGCGTTGACCAGCCCGAGCCGCAGCGCCTCCGGCGCGTCGACGTGCCTGCCGGTGTAGATCAGCTCGCGGGCGACCGCGGGACCGACCAGGCGTTGCAGCCGGACGCACCCGCCGAAACCGGGCACCAGGCCCAGCGCCACCTCCGGCTGGCCGAACACCGAGCGCCGGGTGGCGTAGGCGAAGTCGCAGGCCAGCACGACCTCGCAGCCACCGCCCAGCGCGTAGCCGTCCACGCACGCGACGACCGGGCAGGGCACCGCCTCCAGCAGCCGGGTGACCCGCTGGCCGAGCGCGCCGAACCGCGCGCCCTCGGCCGGCGTCATCGAGGCCATCTCGCGGATGTCGGCGCCCGCGACGAACGCGGGTCCGGGCGCCCCGGTGAGGACGATCCCGGCCGGGGCGCGCCCGGCGGACCCGGGGAGGAGCGCGGACAGGAAGTGGTCGAGTTCGGCGAGGACCCGCGCGGACAGCGCGTTGCGCGCCGCCGGCCGGGACACGGTGATCGTCGTGACGCCGTCCCGTTCTCCGATGAGCAAGGTCGAGTAGTCCACGGAAGTCCCCTCACGAGTCCCAGATCGCGCCGAACGCGGGCACGCCCCGCGCCTCCAACCCCTCCACGACCTGCCAGGTCGTCCTCTTGTTCGAGATGCAGATCACGGCCTCCGCGCCGAACTCCCGGTGCGCGCGCAGCGCCAGGTCGACCAGGTCCGGCTTGCCGTCCCGGGCGGTGTCCCAGACCAGGGCGTCCGGCTGCGCGGCCAGGATCTCGTCCACCAGGTCGTCGCCGTAGGTCTCGCGGGGCGAGCGGGTGGACCACACCAGGCGCGCCGGCGTGCCGCGCGCGAGCAGGTGGGGCAGGCACGGCCCGATGCCGCTGCCGGTGGCCACCCACACGACCCCGGTGAACAGCTTGTCGATGTTCCCGACGCCCGCGGTGGGCACGCCCTTGACCCACAGGTGCGTCGGCAGGTCGTCGATCAGCGCGCCGGTCCAGTCGCCCGCGCGGGAGACGGTCAGCCGGAACCCGCTGCGGCCGGGCGTCGGCACGTTGGCGAACGAGTGCCACTCCAGCAGCGGGTGGCGGCTCACCGCCGTGGACGACCCGGCGAACGGCGTCACGCCGTGGTCGAACGAGAGCAGCGCGACGTGCCCCGACGGCCGGACGATCCGCACCGGCACCCGGCGCAGCCGCGTCCACGGCAGCGCGACGCTGACCACCACCAGCAGGAACACCCAGGACGACCACGAGCCGACGAACCCCGGCTGCCCGCAGGAGTGGACCGCGAACAGCACGAGCACGGTCCAGCCGGCGAACCGGTGCACGCGCTCGAACGCGTCGTGCCACCGCGCCCGCAGGCGCGGCACGGCGGACACGACCATCCCGACCAGCAGGGCGAGGATCGCCCACGTCAGCGGTTCGGCCAGGACCCAGGCCAGCACCGCGAACCAGGCGGTGGCGCACACCGCCGCGCCCACGTGCAGCCCGCCGAAGTGGTAGACCTTGCCCAACGCCCAGCGGACGCCCAGCGGCCACGTGGTCGGCGCGCTGGTCGCGAGCCGGAACAGCAGGTTGACCACGTGCTGCTGGCGGATCAGGACGGCCAGGGCGACGTTGGCCAGGACCAGGTCGGACAGCGCCTGCCCGGAAAGCACCTGCCCGGAAAGCGCCTGCCCGTGACCCATGCCGAACGCCGCGACCGCGTTGACCGCGACCACCGCGGCGGCGAGCCGGTTGTGGTGGGTGAACGGCCGCCGCCGCAACCGCGACCGCAGCCGGGCCGACGGCGAGCCGGCGCGCGTGGTGGTCATGCGACCGGCACCAGCGACGACAGCGCGGCCCGGTCCACCTTGCCGCGCTCGGTCAGCGGCAGGGCGTCCACCGCGAGCACCGACGACGGCACGCAGTAGTACGGCAGGGCCCGCGCCACCGCGTCGGTGGCGGCGCCCGGCTCCACGGTGGCGGGGCTGACGAACCCGATCAGCCTGCCGTCGTGCAGGACGGTCGTCGCGCGGGCGCAGCCGGGGGTCGTCTCCAGGGCGGAGGTGACCGCGTCCAGCTCGACCCGGAAGCCGCGCACCTTGACCTGGTCGTCGGTGCGGCCGTGGTGCTCCAGCTCGCCCTCGGGGGTCCAGCGGCCCAGGTCGCGGGTGCGGAACATGAGGTGGTCGCCGCCGAGGAAGGGGTCGGGGCGGTAGCGCTGGGCGGTCAGCACGTCATTGCCCAGGTAGCCCGCCGTGACGCACGCGCCACCCGCCCACATCTCGCCGACCTCGCCGATGCGGCACGGGCGCAGGTCCTGGTCGAGCACGTAGACGGTGGTGTTCGGCACCGGGCGGCCGATGGTCAGCGCGCCGACGCGCGGGTCGTAGCGCTGCACGGTGTTGACGATCGTGACCTCCGTGGGGCCGCAGGCGTTGTGGAACACCGCGCGGGACGCCCAGGCGTCGGCCAGGGGCTTGGGGCAGCGCTCGCCCGCGACGGCCACCACGCGCACCCGCCGGCACCGCTCGGGGTCCACAGTGGACAGCACACCGGGCGTGGCGATGAGGACCGTGGCGGTGCTCGCCGCACGGGCCACGTCCCGCCCGCGGATGACGCACGTCGCGCCGTGGGCGAGCGCGCCGAAGACCTCCCACACCGCCATGTCGAACGCGATGTTGAGCAGCTGCGCGACCCGGTCGCCCGGCCCGATGCCCAGCGAGCCGGGTTCGGTGAGCAGCACGTTGCACAGGTTCGCGTGCGTGACGCGGACGCCGTTGGGCACGCCGGTCGTGCCGGAGGTGAAGATGACGACGGCCGTGTCGCCCCCGCCGGCGTCGGGCGCGCCGACGCGGCGGTCCGGGAGGGTGTCGAGGTCCAGCACGGTGGGGGCGGCGGGGCTGTGTTCGCTCGTGGTCAGGACGACCCGGATGCCCGCCGTGCGCACCACGTGGTCGAGGTGGTGCGGCGGGGTGATCCGGATGTCCTGCGGCACGTACGCCGCGCCGACCTTCAGCACCGCCAGGATGCCGACCACCATGGGGATCGACCGGGTCAGGAACACCCCGACGTGGTCACCGGGTCGCACGCCCGCGTCGAGGAGCGAGGCCGCCACGACGTTCGCGCGGTGGTCGAGTTCGCCGTAGGTGACGTGGCGGCCCTCGTGCTCGACCGCCCGAGCGTGGGGCGAACGCCTCGCGTGGTGCTCGAAGGCGTGATGTATCCGGTGGAACGGCGGGGTGACGTCCGGGCCCCGGCCGAATCGCCGGAACAGCGGGCGGTCGTCCGGGGGCAGGCATTGCACAGCGGAGGGCTCGGTCATGGCTCTCACGGGGAGCGCACCTCTCGTAGCCGGGCGTGGTCACCCGGTCTGAACGAGACAGCCCCACCGTCCGTTCAAGCCGAACCGGAAATCGTTCGGGGGTTCGCCGGGCGGGGGAGGGCGGGCATCTCACCGCGAGGCGAACGGCTCGACCCGCTAGGCCGATCGGTGACCCCGGCGAACCGTTCGGCCGCTATCGGCTCACGGGGCAGTCCGGTTCACAACGCGCAGGGGAAGATGACCGCGTGTCCGATGACCCCCTGTCGGTGTCGTGGCGGCGGCAGTGGCCCGACTGCCTCCCACTGGCCCACACCCTGAAGCACGCCCACCGCGACCGGTGGGTGCGCTTCCACAGCCTGCCCGGAGCCAAGCGCTACCCCGACGACGAGGCCGAGTACGCCACCGCGCTCCACCGCTACAACTCGGTCCTGGACGAACTGTTCCACGGGCAGGAGGTCCTGGTCGTCACGACCGACTGGTCGACCGACCCCGCGCCCCGACCGACGCGTCACGCGCACCTGCACCCCGGGGCCCGCCACTGGACCTCCGTGCGCACCGACGAGGGCGAAACGGACCCGGACTTCATCATCCACACCCACCTGTACGTCAGCCGCGCGCCCTGGCGACCGGGCGCCGTGGACGACCTGCTCCGCGCCGTGGCCGACGACGTCACCGCCGGGGTGATGATCACCAGCCCGTCCTTCGACCGGATCCACCACCCCTACGACGGGGGCGCCGACGTCCTGCTGCCCACGAGCGCCGATCGCGACGCCCTGAAGCGCCGCCACACCGACTGGCTCTCCGCCCACCCCCTCGGCTTCTGACCGCCCCGCTCGTCTGCTCAGCTCCGTCCAATGCTCCTGTGCCGGGGTGAACCCGCTCACCATGGCGAGAGGATCGTCGGCGCGGCTGCGCGCGGAGGAGGTCTGGACGCCGATCCTGATGCTCACCGCCAAGGACGGCGAGTACGACGAGGCGGACGGGCTGGACGTCGGTGCCGACGACTACCTGCACAAGCCCTTCTCGTTCGTGGTCTTGGTCGCCCGGCTGCGCGCCCTGGCCCGCCGCGGCGCCGTGCCCCGACCCCGGTTGCTCGGCCACGGCAGCCTCACCCTGGACCCCGAGTCGGGCGAGTGCACGGTCCGGGGTGAGCCGGTCGCGCTCCAGCACCTCACCGGCTCCCGACGCCGGCTCCATCCGCCCTTCGTGCTATTCCGTTCGGGCGTTCAGCTCCATCCCACGCGCCTGTGGCCGACGGCTCGGAAGTTCGGCGGCATCAACTGGACCACCGGGGCACGTCCCCTCGACCACGGCGTGCGGGGGAGCAGGAAGTCGAGCACGACGAGGCCGAAACCGGTGCGGGCACCACGCGGGCCGCGGTGAACGGAGCGATGCCCGCCGCGGTGAAGATCAGGACGGCGATCGGCGCCGGCGCGAGGACGGGGCCGCCGAACAGCCCGGACCTCGGGAGGACGCCGACGCGCGCCACTGCCGCCGCCGCGACCGGGTCGACGGCACGAGCCGACGCGGGGAGATCTCCGTCAGGTGCCCGACATCGGCGCCAGCATCGGCTTGACGTCGAAGTCGTCGGCCAGCAGGCCGTAGGTCCGCATCAGGTCGGCGACGCGCTGGAGGCGGGTGGTGTCGAGCGTGGTGGGGTACTCACCGAAGTGGACCAGGGCGGCGGTGTCCGGCTCGACCTTGGCGTAGTCGGGCAGCAGTTGCCGCACCATGGTGTGGTCGCTCGCGTCCCGCTGCCCCTTGACCAGGGCGCGCTGGAAGGCGGCGATGGTGCGGGGGTTGTCCCGGAGGAACGTGCCGGTGGTGCCGTAGCCGGCGATCGGGATGCTGTCGGTGGGCCCGGAGGCCGCGTCCATGACGGGGATCTGGCCGGAGTTGCGCTGCGCCCTGGTGATGAACGGTTCGCTGGAGAAGGCGGCGTCGACCAGGCCGCTCTCGACGGCGGCCTCCATGTCGGGCATGGGCACCTCCTTGAACTTCACCGTCGCCGGATCGACGTTGTTGGCCTCCAGGGTGGCCCGCGCGGTCAGCTCGGCGATGTTGTTGAAGGTGTTGATCCCGAGCGTCTTGCCGACCATGTCGCGCGGGGACTCGATGTCGGAGTCGGCCTTGGCCAGGATCAGGAACATGTCCGGCCTGGCCTGGTAGCCGTCCATGATCAGCTTCAGCCCGCCGACGTCCTTGGCGGCGCCCTTGGACTCGGCGGCGAAGAACGACACCCAGTTGCCGAAGGTGACGTCGAGTTCGCCCTTGACCAGGCCGGGGATGGCCGCGGCACCGCCCTGGATGGAGATCGTCTCGACCTCCAGGCCCTCCTGCGCGAAGTAACCCTTCCTGATCGCGATGTGGACCGGTGCGACGTCGATCAGGGGGAGCAGGCCGATCCGGACCTTGCTCTTCTCCGCCCGGCCCGGCGTCGGGGGACCGGCGGCCTCCCCGCCGCCGAGCACGCCGCAACCGGACGCCGCAGCGAGCAGCAAGACGGCCGACAGCGCGCCGACGATCTTCCGTGCCGATGAGCCGACACTTCGAGCCATGGGTACGTCTCCTGAGGGGGAAGAGCGGATGTCCGGACGGGAGGTCACGACCTTCCACGGGCCTTTCGCTGGCGATCGCTCACCGGGTGGTGCCTCTCCCGTCGGTGGTGCGCCGCAAATCTAGACACAGGACCGGCAAGCCGATTCCCCCATTCAGGCGATTTCTCGCGCCAATTATGCGAAAAACTTTCGAATGCTTGTGCGGGAGTATTCCCGGCCAATGCGTTTCCGCTGTGCGGAAATGAAGGGTTGCCCACTGCTTTTGCTACCTGTATGCCGTTCGGCCTGCGGCGACGCTCTGTTTTTGTGAGGGTGCGTCAGGTCCGGGAAAGGGTTACGGGTGGACGCCTCCAGTGCGATCGAAATTCGGTTTTCCGTGGAGCGGAAGCTTTTCGCTACGTGTTCCCGCACCCGAAAAGCCGACGAACGCTCGAACCGGGCCGGGTGTCGGAAAGGGTGTGAACAATGCTCTTCTTCGACCGATCCCTGCGTGCGCAAGGTCATCGTCAACACCTGTGCCACTCGGTGGCGGCGCCGCCGGCGGGGTGAGCAGCCGACGGACCGGTTGCCGGAGACCGGGATGACGGCGCCGCAGGCGGCGGTGGACGAGCGGGAGCGGCTGTGGCAGGCGTTGGGCAGGCTGCCCCGACGTCAACGAGTCGTGCTGGTGCTCCGGTTCTACGAGGACCTGACCGAGGCCCGGGCCGCCGCCGCACTGGGCTGCTCGATCGGCACGGTCAAGAGCCAGACCGGCCGCGCCATCGCACGGCTGCGGTTGGACGACACGATCGCCTGGGAAGAGGGCCGGTGATGAACCTGACCGATCTCGCCGAGGTGCTGCGGTCACGGTCGGAGTCGCCCGGCGACACCTCTCACGCGGCGCGGCTGTCCGGGTCCGATCCAGGGTCCGCGCCGCACGGCTGCGCCGAGCGCTCACCGGCGTGGTGTCGCTGCTGCTGGTCGTGGCGGGGGTGGTGTGCGCGGGGACGCGTCCCCGCGCCAACCGCCGCGGTCGTTGCTGCTCGTGCCGGACGGCGCCGTGTTCGCGCCGGCCCTCGGCGAGGCCGTGTCGGTGGAGGACTACCTGTTCCCGCCGCGACCGGGGACCCTGGCCGAGCTCCCGGTGCCTTCGCCCGGCGCTGCGGCGATGCTGGGTGTCGACCCTGCCGAGCCGAACGGACGTCGGCAGGCCACCGGGACCTGGCCGGACAACGGATTAGTCACGGTGTGGACCAATGTGCCGGGGCGGTTGCGGGTGCTGATCGGCGACGTGGAGGTGCTCTCCTACGAGCACTGGGGCTATGAGGTGGGATCCCGGTCCCGGGCCGACCACCGGCGGAACGAGGGTGACCCGGACCCCGAACCCGGGCAACGGGTTGAGCCCTGGGTGCCGGTACGGCACTCGTCCGACCGGAGGAGGTCCGGGGTGGTGACTGGATGTCACCAGGAAGTCACGGTAGGTTTGGGAGCGCTCCCAGAAAGTGTCCCGCACCCTGCTCGAGGAGCCGAATCATGCTGCGACGACGTTGTCGCCCCATCACCCTGCCCGCCGTCCTGCTCGTCCTGGCCCTGGCCGCGTTCCTGCTGCCCCCGTCGTTGACAGGCGGCGCGGCCGCGGACGCGGCCGGCGCACCCCACACCCGAGCCGTGCCGGTCGCCGAGCTGACCGTGGTGTCCGAACAGGTGGCGTTCGGCCTGCGGCGCCCCATCGCGATCACCGGGCTGCCCGACGGCCGGATGCTGATCGCGGAGAAGGAGGGCACCGTCCGCGCCTACCACCCCGACACCGGCCTGGCGGCCGAACCGGTGCTCGACCTGACCGACCGGATCGACCCGTCGGACAACGAGCGCGGCCTCCTCGGCATCACGCCCGCGCCGAACTTCGCCCGGACCGGGCTGCTCTACGTGGCGTACACGAGCCTGCCCGCCGGTGAGCTGACCCTGGCGCGGGTGCCCCTCGGCGCCCCCGACCGGTTGCAGGTGCTGCTCACCCAGCCGCACGCCGAGTACGGCAACCACAACGGCGGGCAGGTGGCGTTCGGCCGCGACGGCTACCTCTACTGGTCCCTCGGCGACGGCGGCCACACGAACGACCCGTTCAAGGCCGGCCAGGACCTCGGCACCCTGCTCGGCAAGATCGTGCGGATCGACGTCAACCGCGCCTGCGGACCGAAGCCCTACTGCGTGCCGTCCAACAACCCGTTCGTCCGCGTGCCGGGCGCGCGGCCGGAGATCTGGCTCTACGGGCTGCGCAACCCGTGGCGGTTCTCCGTCGACCCGGCCGACGGCTCGCTGTGGATCGGCGACGTCGGCCAGGGCCTGATCGAGGAGGTCAACCACATCCGCCCGTGGCAGGGCGGCGCGAACCTCGGCTGGTCCTGCCGCGAGGGCACCCCGGTGTTCGACCCGCAGCAGTGCCGGGCGGGCGGGAAGTACACCGACCCGGTCTTCGAGTACGACCACTTCAACGACAACTGCTCGGTGACCGGCGGCGTGGTGTACCGGGGGAGCCGGACCCCGGAGGCGCGGGGGACCTACGTCGCGGCCGACTACTGCTCGACCCGGGTGTTCGCGGTGCGCCCCAGGCTGGACGGCAGCTACGAGTCCGCCGCGATCGGGCACTTCCCGACCCAGCCGACCGCGATCGGCACCGACGTGCACGGCGAGCTGTACGTGCTCAGCGACCTCCCCGGGTGGCTGAACAAGGTGCGGTTCGAGCGGGTGCAGCCGGCCCCCACCGGGGCGGCCGGCCGCTGACACCACCGGCCGCCGAACGCGGCTCGGCGCCGTGGCGGGACGATGGGGCATGGTCTCCTCGTCCCGCCACGGCAACGACCGTGACCGGTCCTCGCGGCGCTCCCCGGTCGGCCCGGAGAGCGGCCGGTTCCCGTGGCGGTGGGTGTGGACGGCGCTGTTCGCGGGTCTCGGGGCGGGAGTGGCGCCGACCGTGCTGCTGCGGGGGAGCACGACGGCCGAGCACCGCGACGCCTTCACCGCGGGGTGGCGCAGCACGGCCGCGGTGTTGGCGACCTTCGCGGTCTTCCTGACGACCAGCCGCCTGCGGTTGAGCCAGCGCGAGCACCAGCGCCAACTCGTCGCCGACGAGGCGACCCGGCAGGACGCCGCGGCTCGTCAGATCACCGAGTTGGCCACGCGGGCCAGTGAGCAGCTGGGCGCCGAGAACACCGCGACGCGCATCGGGGGCCTGCACGCCCTGGAACGGCTCGCCCAGAGTCATCCGGACCTGCGACAAATGGTCGTCGACCAGGTCTGCTCGTACCTCCGCCTGCCCTACAGCCCCCCACTGGGGCGAGCGCGCACCCTCGCGCGGGACACGGCCTCCCCGATCACCCCGGGCGGCCACCGCACGGCTGCCGACGACTACGCGGAACTGGACGTGCGCCGTGTCGCCCAGGCGGTCCTCCGACGGCACCTGTCGTGGCCGTCCACCGCCCCGGAGCGCCCCGAGACGTTCTGGGGCGAGATCGCCGTCGACCTCAGGGACGCCGTGCTCGTCGACCTCGACATGGGTCACTGCCGCGTGCTCTTCGCCGACTTCGCCGACGCGGACCTGCACGGGACGACGAGGTTCTCCGGGAGCACCTTCACCTCGGTCGCGCGGTTCGACGGGGCGCGTTTCGGCGGTGACGTCACCTTCTACGGTGTGAAGTTCCACGAACGAGCGGAGTTCTCGCACGCCACCTTCGGCGGTGACCGCTACCTCCTCGGCAGCGGCTGCCGGCACCACGGGGACGTGGAGGTCGACGACCCGGGAGCCGCCTTCGGCGGGTTCGCCACGTTCCGGGGAGCGACCTTCCACGACACCGCCGACTTCGAACGAGTCCGCTTCAAGGGGTCGGTCCACTTCCAGAAGGCGACTTTTTCCGGGAGGGCCGACTTCATGGACGCCGCCTTCGACCACACCAGCGAGTACGTGATGACCCTCCACGACGCCGGCACCACACCCGCGGCACAGGTGACGGTCGACCTCGGCTACACCCGCATGTTCGACGACGCGGTCGTCCTGGAGCCCGGTCGGTACCACTGCTGGCCACCCGCCTGGCAGTCGATGCCCGACCACGTGGGCGCGACCCGCATGGTGTTCGTCCCGGACGCTGCCGCCCTGGCCCGCGACGCCCGGCCCTGAGGGCCGGTCCGGGGGGATGGAGGTGTGGCGGTGCACGGGTACGTGGCGAACGGGTTGCTGGGCAGGCTGGTCGGGGCCCGGCTCTGCTCGGTGCAGTTCGTGTACGACTACGTCCAGCTGCGGTTCGACTGCCCCGGTGGGGATCTGCCGGTCCTCACCTGCGATGCCATGCCGACGGTCGTGGTCGCCCACGGCACGTACACCGACGGTCGACCGGGTTACGCGGACGCGCTGAGGTCCCTGATCGCCGCGACCGTGGTCTCCACCGAGGAGGCGGTCGGCGTGGGGCTGCGCCTCGAACTCGACACCGGCGTCCTGTCCCTGCACCCGACACCCGCCGAACTGACCGGCCCCGAGATCGCCACCTTGGACGGCTTCACCGACGACCAGTGGATGTGCCGGCGCCCGGGAGAGGACTCCTTCGAGGACCTCGCCTGAGCAGCGGACGTCGGGACCTCAGGGTTCGACGCGGCCCACGGGGCGCAGGATCCGGGTGAGCACCAGCCGCAGCGCCTCCCGTTCGCGCTTCGGTGCGAAATCCGCGTCCACCGCGACGCGGTTGAACAGGCCGTCCACCAGGGTGGCGAGCCAGGTGGCGGTCGTGTCCGGGTCCAGCCCGGGGTCGATCCGGCCCGCCCCGGTCGCGCGGGCGACCAGGTCGGCCAGGCCGGACCGCACCAACCGGTCGTTGGCCGCGACCAGTGCCGCGATCCGCTCGTCGCGGTGCGCCTGGGCGGAGATCTCGAGGGCGAGCCGGGCGTGGTCCGCGTCGGCGGCCAGGTCGACCACCAGGTCGAAGAACCCGGTCAGCGCGTCCCACGGCTCGGCGGCCGACAGGTCGGCGAACACCGCCCCGGTGTCGACGCCGTCCTGTTCGACGACCGCGGCGAAGATGTCCTGCTTGCTGCCGAAGTAGTAGAACAGGTTGCCCGGGCTCATCCCCGCCTCGGCGCAGATGTCCGCGGTGCGGGTCTGGCCGAACCCCTTGCGCGCGAAGCACCGCGCCGCGGCCTCCAGGATCTGGAGCCGCTTCGCCTCGCGCTTGGCCGGGTCGACGGTGCGCATGGGCCCGATTCAACCAGGGGGTTGACGACGCGAGTCGTGCGCCCTCAATATTAGACCGACTACTCGATCTAAGAAAGGCACGATTGTGTCCCAGCAACCCCGCCTCGTGCGGGTGGACGCGCTGCGCGGGTTCGCGCTGTTCGGCATCCTCGCCGTCAACGCGTGGGCCTTCGCGACCGGCTACTACGGCTCCGGCATCGCCGATCCGGCCCGCGACCCGGCCGTCCAGTGGATCGTCTCGATGTTCTTCGAAACCAAGTTCTACCTGCTGTTCTCCTTCCTCTTCGGCTACAGCTTCACCCAGCAGATGGACTCCGCCGCACGCGCGGGCGTGGCCTTCCGGCCGCGGATGCTGCGGCGGCACGCCGGGCTCGCGGCCATCGGCGCCGCGCACGCCGTGCTGCTGTTCCACGGCGACATCCTCACCACCTACGCCCTGCTCGGCCTCGTCCTGCTGGCGCTGCGCGGCACCTCACCGAGGCGCGCGGTGTGGCTGGCGGTGGGCCTGCTCCTCGCCAGTGGCGCGCTGTGGACCCTGCTGGGCGTCCTCGACGTGCTCACCCGCACCCCGGTCGACACCACCGCGCTGTCCGCGCAGGTCTCCGAGACGGTGGCCGCCTACCGGGGCACCCCCGGGACGGTCGTCGCCGAGCGCCTGCGACAGCTGCCCGGCACGCTCGGGCTCGTCGCGTTCGTCCAGGCGCCCAGCGCCCTGGCGATGTTCCTGCTCGGGTTCGCGGCGGGGAAGCGGCAGGTGCTCGCCGACCCCTGGCGCCACCGGACACTGTGGTCATGGCTGCTGCGCGTCGGCGCGCCGATCGGGCTGGCGGGGGCCGGTTTCTACGCCTACGTCGCGGTGAACCACCCCGGCAGCGCCGCCGAGACCCTCGCGATCGGAGTCGGCACCCTCACCGCCCCACTGCTCACCGGCGGGTACGTCGCCGCACTGCTGCGCCTGTTCGACACCCGCGCCGCGGCCGTGTTCGCCCCGGCGGGCCGCGTCGCGCTGTCGAACTACGTCCTGCAGTCGGTCGTCCTGGGCGTCGTCTTCACCGCGTACGGATTCGGCCTGATCGGCGAGCTGCCCTACGTCGCGGTCGCCGGGCTCGTCGTCGGCATCTACGCGGCCCAGCTCGCGCTCAGCGCGCTGTGGCTCCGCAACCACCGCTACGGACCGCTGGAATGGCTCCTCCGCGCGATCACCACAGGTGCGCGACCCGTCGCCGCGCGCCGGTAGTCCCCTCGTCGGCCCGCGGTCAGGACGGGGCGCGGCCCAGCAGCACCGCCCGGCGGAAGTACTCGTACAGGCCGTCGAACACCGGACCGGTGATCGCCAGCACCTCGTCGTCGCCGCGCACCATCGACAGACCGCGCAGCACCACGTCCAGGCCGCGCGCCTCGGGGGCGTCGAACAGCTCGTCCTCCAGGTCGGCCTCGTGCACGGCCTGGGCGATGCGCCACAGCACCGGGTCGGCCAGCTCGTAGCGGCGCAGGACGGTCTCGAAGGTGCAGTCGTCGCCGTGGTGGGTCAGGTCGACGCCGCGCATGTCGAACGGCGTGGCGTCGGCGGGCACCTCGGCGGGGTCGCCGACGAAGACGAACTCGGCGTCGGCGTCGACGAACCGGCGGATCAGCCACGCGCACGCGGCCCGGTCGATGTGCACCCCGCGCCGGGTCGCCCACCTCATACCCGCTGCTCCACGTCCTGGTGCCGGTCGCCGGCCAACTCCGCCACCGTCGCCCGGGCCCGGTCGCGCTCGGGCGGCGGGAAGTAGTCGCGCCGCTGGATGCGGTTCAGCTCCTGGCGCAGCCGCCTGGCCGCGGCCCGACGGCCTGCCTGGTCGAGCGTGAGCGCCCCGGTCGCCTCCGCGAGGACCTCGCGGTACTCCGCGGCCCGTGCCTCGGTCAGCGCCGCCGCCAGGTCCTGCTCGGCGGCGGCCTGCGTGGGGCGGCCGACCCACACCACCGCGGTGCCGCCGGCCTGGACGACCTCCTCGGCCACCCACTCCAGCTGCTCCCGGGTGCGGGCGTCGTGGGGCAGCGCCACCAGGCCGTCGCCGAGCTGCGCCACGCCCAGGCGCTTGAGCTTGCGCCACACCGAGATCCGCGGGGTCGACGGCTCCCGGGGGAGCCGGTAGGACAGCAGCACCCAGCCGGGCTCGTGATCCCACGGGGTGGCCGACACGGGTTCATGCTACGTGCCCCGCGCGCGGGAACAGCCCCTCGGCCGGGGTGTTCACGCGGGCCAGCGGGTGTGCAGGTCGTCGATCCGGTAGGTGTGGGTGTGGCGCCAGCGGTCGCCGACGAGGACGGCGTCGCCGAGGTGCCGGTGGTCGCAGTCGGGGCCGTGGTCGTGCGGGAGCGCTTCGGGGTCGTCGTCGGGCCAGCAGCGGGTCGCCACCACCGCGGCGGTGGCGGTGAGGGCGCACAGCACGCCCAACGCGACCGACATGGACGTGGCGGCGGCGAGCCAACCGGCCAGGGGGTAGCAGAGCAGCCAGCACGCGTGGGAGAGGGAGAAGTCCGCGGCGAACACGGCCGGGAGGTGGTCGGGGTGGGCGGAGCGGCGCAGCAGGCGGCCGCCGGGGGTGAGCACGAGGGAGCTGCCGATGCCCAACAGGGCCCACAGGACCAGCAGGGCGGGCCACCGACTGGTGTCGAGCAGGGCGGTCGCGGGGACGGCGATCAGCAGGGTGGCGGCGAGCCCGGCGCCGGCGCGGAGCATGACGGTGCGGTCGCGGTGGCGGTCCAGGACGCGCGGCAGGGCCAGTGCCGCGGTGAGCGAGCCGAGGCCGTGGGCGGCCAGGGCGACGGCCACGGCGGTCTCGCCCAGGCCGAGCGGGCCGCGCACGTAGGGGACGGTGTTGACCAGGACCACCGACCCGGCGGCGGCGACGGCCAGGTGGACCGCGAGCAGGCCGCGCAGCCTGGGGGTGGCCAGGTAGACGCGGACGCCCCGGGTGGTGGCGGCGAGGGTGCGGTCGGCGACGGGTGCGGTGCGCGAGGCGGGAAGGGCCGCGGCGAGGACGAGCAGCGCGGAGGCGGTGAAGCCGAGCGCGGTGCCGACGAACAGCGTGCCGGAGGTGACCAGGGTGAGCGCGGCGGCGGCGAGCAGGGGGCTGAGCAGGCTTTCCAGGTCGTAGGCCAGGCGTGACAGGCTCAGGGCGCGGGTGTAGTCGCGCTCGTCGACCAGGATTTCGGGGATGGTGGCCTGGAAGGTCGGGGTGAACGCCGCCGAGGCGGCTTGCAGCAGGAACACCAATGCGTATACCTGCCACACCTGGTCGACCCACGGCAGGCTCACCGCGATGGCGGCGCGGAACAGGTCCAGGCCGATCAGCAGGGGTTTGCGCGGCAGCCGGGCGGCCAGCGCGCCGGCGAGGGGCGCGACGCCGACGTAGGTCACCATCTTGATCGCCAGCGCGGTGCCGAGCACGGCCCCCGCGTCGGCGCCGGCCAGGTCGTAGGCGAGCAGGCCCAGCGCCACGGTGGTCAGGCCGGTGCCCACCAGGGCGATCACCTGCGCGGTGAACAGCCGGCGGTAGGCGCTGTGGGCGAGCACGGCGAGCACGCGGACCTCCACTGCCGGGGTTCGGGGTGGCGGTCCGCACTATACGTGCTCATGTACGCACGCGACGACGTTGCAACAACGCCCGATGGGCAACAGCAACTTCCTGGCGGAGGAGGGATCCGCCCCGCGTGCTCCGGCCCGTCAGGCGACGGGCAGGCCGAGCAGGGCGGCGAGGACCCCGAGCCCGGCGCAGACCGCCAGCACGCGCAGCATCGACCAGCGCAGCGCGAAGACGAGCACGAACGCGACGGCGGTGATCGCGGCGGCGACGGGGCGGAAGCTGCCGGGTTCGGGCAGGGCGAGCCGCAGCGGTCCCCAGTGGTGCACCCCGGTGGTGGCGAAGAGGGTGTTGAGGGCGAAGTAGAGGGCGAGGTTGGCGATCACCCCGACCACCGAGGCGGTGATGCCCGCCAACGCGGTGGAGATGGTCCGGTTGTGCCGCAGGCGTTCGACGTAGGGCGCGCCGAGCAGGATGAACAGGAAGCAGGGCACGAAGGTGACCCAGGTGGTCAGCAGCGCCCCGAGCGTGCCGGCGACCCACGGGTCCAGCGTGCCGGGGTGGTGAAAGGCGCCGAGGAAGGCGACGAACTGCACGACCATGATCAGCGGACCGGGGGTGGACTCGGCCAGGGCGAGGCCCCGGACCATGTCGCCCGCGGACAGCCAACCGTAGACCTCCACGGCCCGCTGGGCGACGAAGGCCAGCACCGCGTAGGCGCCGCCGAAGGTCACCACCGCGGTGCCGGAGAAGAACAACCCCTGCTGGGTGAGCGTGCTGCCCACACCGGTGAACACCGCCACCGCGGCGACCGGCGCGGCCCACACGAGCAGGCCGACGCCGAGCACGGTCAGGCCGCGCCGCGCCGAGGGCTTCTCGTGGTGCAGCGCGTCGTCGGAGATCAACGGGGGTTGCTCGTCGGCGCCGCTCCCGCCGTGGCCGCCCCGGGACCGCATCGCGGCGGGCGCGAAGCGCCCCAGCGCCCACCCGACCACCGCCGCGGCGGCGATGACGACGGGGAAGGGGATGCCGAACAGCGCCAGGGCGGCGAACGCGCCGGCGGCGAGGGCGACCAGCGCGGGGTGGTGCAGGGCCCGCTTCCCGACCCGGACGACGGCCTGGGCCACGATCGCCACCACGGCGGGCGCGAGCCCGGCGAACACGGCGTTGACCGCGGTGGTGTCGCCGAAGGCCACGTAGATCGCCGAGAGCGCCAGCAGGGCCAGCATCCCGGGCAGCACGAACAACGTCCCCGCGATCAACCCGCCCCGCCGGCCGTTGAGCAGCCACCCGACGTAGATGGCGAGCTGCTGGGCTTCGGGTCCGGGCAGCAGCATGCAGTAGTTCAGCGCGTGCAGGAACCGCTGCTGACCGATCCAGCGCTTCTCGTCGACCAGGGTCCGCTGCATGACCGCGATCTGCCCCGCCGGGCCGCCGAAGGTCTGCAACGAGATCAGGAACCACGCCCTGGTCGCGGTGCGCAGCGGGATCACGTCCCGGTTCCGGGTGTCGACCATCGGTGGGGTTCCCTCTCGCCGTGCTTCGCGGTGCGCCAGGAATGTAACCGTGGTTGCAGCCGAAGCGGAAGGGGGTTCACATGGTGAGCCGACAACGGTCCACGGCCCAGTGTGGTCACGCGAAACCGCTGGTGGGAACATAGGTGCCCATGCGCCCACGCGACGGTGTTGCAACAACGCAGGACTGGCGACAACTGCCCTCCGACACCCACGTGGACGCGGCCGTGGACGGCTTCCGAATGCTGGCCGACGGCACCCGATTGCGCATGATGTGGCTGCTGTGCGGCGGCGAGTACGACGTGACGACGCTGGCCGGCGCGGTCGGCACAGCCCGACCGGCGGTGTCGCAGCACCTGGCCAAGCTGAAGCTCGCCGGCCTGGTGGCCGTGCGACGTGACGGGCGGCGCGCGGTCTACCGCGCCCGCGGCGGCCACGTGCGGCGACTGTTGGGCGAAGCCGTCGAAGCGGCCGACCACCACCTGACCGGTCGCCCGGACCACGACTGACAAGTCGTCGACGCCGCCGGAGCGGTGCGCCGGGCCCACAATGACCTCCACGGCCCCGGCGGTGCCGCAGCCGCGCCGCGGCCGCCCATGGGGATCCGATACCTGCTTGCGCACTGATCGAGATCATCGATGACCGAACTCGTTGACGCGGCACGGAGGCGACCTGTGACCGATCCTGCGGCGGACAAGCCGGACACGGCCGATCTCCTGGCGGTGGAGCTGTCCGGGCCCGTATCTGCGCCGGCCGCCTGGTCGCCCTGGACCGTGCCCTCAACGACCCGGCGTTCCTCTCCAGGCGGGTGGCAGCCCTGGCCGCCGGGCAGAGGCTGGACGCGAAAGGCTGGGCGGCCCTGGCCATGCGCGAAGCCGGGCTGTGGCTGTGCTGGGCCACCACCGCCGACCGCTCCACCGCGGTGGACTTGGAGAAACGCGCGCTCAGCGCCCTGCGCGAGCAGCACCTGTGGAACCTCCGCCGTCACTGAAACCGACGACGTGGCGCCAGACAAGCCGACAAGAAAAGTCGTCACATTTCGAGGAGTTGACGACCGAGGACGTCGCGCCACGCGCCGAAGTTGACCTGCACACGCCGACGAGGCCGCTCACGACGGGCATTTGGCAGGATGGCCCGGTGAACGCCACGCCCCGGAGCCTGCGGTTGATCGGGTACTGGCTCGGCCCTGAGGCTCCCGGGTGGCCTGACGTCCGGTCGTTCGTCGACCGGTCACCCGACGCGGCGCTGCGCGATCGCGTGGTGGCCTACCTCCGCGGCGGGAGCGTGTTCGTCGCTGCCGCCGGCACGTCACCGTGCCGCTTCTGCGGGCAGCCGAACGGCAGTGCGGAGCTGACCGACGGCGCTCGCTTCGTCTGGCCGGAAGGGCTCGCGCACTACGTCGAGGCGCACGACGTCAGGTTGCCGGCCGAGGTTACAGCGGTGATGGACACCGCCCCGCACCCGGTTGACGTGATCGAGTTCGAGCGTCGTCTGCTCGACACGAACGAGCTGGTCATCGACGCGGACTGGTGGCGTGACCTCGAGGGGCGTTGACGACTTGAGGCCGGCGCGGGTGGGTTCGACCGCGTTGCGGCCGAGCGGCAGGCCGGCTTGGTCAGACCCCGCCGCACCGACGCCCGCTCATGCCGCTGAGTGCGATGATTGATGCGGTTCGGGACGGTTGACCTGCGGTTGTGTGCTGTCGAGCGCCACCGGGCGCTCTTGGCGAAGTGCTCCGGTGGTGGTTGAGTCGTTGTTCTGGCTGCTCACGGACAGGTCGAGTGCTCCTTCAAGTCGATGCGTTCGGTGAAGTCCCCGAGCGCCACCGAGTTGTCGGTGTCGTCAACGGCGAGGGTGCGGCTGTCCGGTGACCACGCGAGTCCGTACGAACCTATTGGCAGGGGAATCGAGCGGCCGTTCCGACGTGGCTGATCGCGTTCGGCGACGTCCCACAGGACGACCTGGTCCAGCCCGATCCGCACGGCCGGCGTCCGTCCGGGTTCCACGCCACGTCCGAGGCGTCGGAGGTGGTGTTCGGGTACTGGCACGGGTGGTCGCACACGACCCGGCTCGTGGACGACGGCGTGCCGGTCAACATGGCCAGCGCGTCCTCGGGCACGAACACGCCTCGACCACCTTGCAGCTCTACACCCGCCGCACGCCGGACCACGAGCAGATCCTGAAAGCGCTCGATGACGACGACGATGACGACCTGTGTCAGCCCGTCCGCTGACCGACTGCTGACAAACTAAAAGGTCAGGCCCTGTACGAACCATCCCGGATAGGGCCTGACGTGCGTGGGCGATACTGGGATCGAACCAGTGGCCTCTTCGGTGTGAATGAAGCCTTCCCACAGCTCCTGCCTGCGGAAATAGAATCGTCGCAGGTGAAACGAGACCACTGGGAGCCGTTGGAAGCGGTTCGGTGTATTTGAACGCATCCAGCGGCTCCCTTTTGCTCCCACATGCCCCCCGGATCGCTGGCAGCTTCGCCGCGACAACGTCAGCAGGGGACCCGAGCAGTCGGCATCGTGCAGCCGTGGTGCGTCTCCTGCACGATCCTGACGACGTCCGCTCATGCCGATGGGAGGACGCAAGCCTCCTGGTTGCAACCGCGCGGTCCGGCCACGGACTGAGAGCCCGTTGTCTATACCTTGCTCGCCACCACCATGTAGTTCTCGGCCTCAAGGTTGAACGTGCTCATTTCCGTTTGGAGTCCGACCCGGCGCAACTCGACTTCGAGTTCTTCGTATCGGTAGGGCCAGCTCGACAGCAGTCCCGAGCGGACAAGAACCGACCCAGTGGTATCCACTTGCGCGATCGCAATCTCGATGTGGTGCTCGTCCTCCCAGTTCGGCGCAATGTCCCAGCGGTAGACCACGACGGCATCGCGACCGTTCCGACGGACGAGTCGGTCACTGATGTCCAGTCGGGAACCTCTGGCCCTCACGAGTTCCCAAGTGCGGGAGGTGAGTACCAAGCGCCCGCCACGGCGCAGAAGCCGTGACATCGACTCCAGAGCAGCAACTCTGCCTCGCGCGCCCTCGGCGTGGTGCAGCGAGTTGCCAACGCAGAACACCATGTCGAAGGTGTCGTCATCGAAATGGTCGGGCAACTCATGCCAGTCCGCCCGCACTGTCCGGACAGATGCCCTGAACTCCTCGGACAGCTCTGCAGTCCGACGAACCATCGCTTCACTGGCGTCAGTTGCGACAACATGCATGCCAAGACCGGCGAGGCCGACCGCCAACTGTCCGGTCCCGCACGAACAATCGAGGACGCGAGCGTTCGACGGCAAGAGGCTGAGCACGTCATCGAACGACGAAGCGAACTCGGCCGGAGCCAGCTTTGCATCTGAGATGAGCCACTCGTACACCTCGGCAAGCGCGTTGTAGCCACTCACAACCACTACCTCCGTCACGCGGCAGAATCACGGTGGCCATCAGTACATCAGTGGGGCAAGTCGGTCACCAATGGTTTTTGCAAGGACAACGCGTCCGCACATGCCGCTGAGGGTGATGGTCGGTGCGGTTCGAATGGTCGACTGACCGGTCGTCGGCGTCACCCGGTTCGACGCGTCGTGCCCGCAGATCGGTGACTCGAGCTGGTGGTGGCTTGAGCATCGGAGGGAGGGATGCAGGTTGCCCTCGGCCACCGGCCCGTGTCGGGCCTCGGCCCGTCCACGGTGAGAGGTGCTCTACGGGCGTATGCGGGTGTCGGCTGCTCGCTCAGAAGGGAGGCCTGGTCGGCTCGCTGGAGCGCAGGTCAGCTCTTCGGAGTTGCAGAAGTGCTCACCTCGGAACAGGCCCCGGGCGCTGTGTCGTTCATGCTCCTTGACCTGCGGTTACGTGCTGCTGAGCGCCGTTAGGTGCGCTTGGAAGAGCACATCGGTGTGAATGAAGCTGGGGCAAGGCTTCCACCTGCGGAAACAGGATTACCGCAGGTGGAACGGGACTGTTAGGAGCCGTTGGACGCAATTCGGTGCTGTTGAACGCGTCCGGTGGCTCCCGGTTTGCTCCCACAGTCCGCTCCCACATGCTCCTCAAGTCGCTGGGAGCCCCGCCGCGACAACATCAGCGGAGGGTCAAGCAATTAGCGCCGTGCTAATGCGGTGCATCTCCTACGCGATCCTGACGGCGTCCGCTCATGTCGATGAGCGGACGCCGTCAGGATCGTCCTTCTTCAACTATTAATTTAGTCGGCTGGCAAGCGGGTGTCGATCTGTTGCGTTGGCCATGTGGCTCTACCGGCGCCGCCCAAGCCCTTCCGAGGCGATTGAACTCATGATCGAGCGGTGAGGCGTCGAAACCCGCTTACTTCACGGCTCCGACGATACGCAGGAATCCGGCGATCAGGGGAGCTAGCGTCAAATCGCCCTGATTCGTGGCAGACACCAGTCCCAGCCAGCGAGCAACCCTGCTGAACACTTCGATGTCGGACGGAGCGAGGTCGACCAGTTCCGAGAGGTCCTTCTGGCTGCACGGGCCGTCGTACTCCACCAGTACGGCGACCAGGGGTCGGGCTTCCGGTCAGCCCGCGAAATCTGCGCCCGTTTGGCGAAGGAAGCTTTCGCACCACTCCGGTTGTGACTGTGCGTCGCGCAACCGGTCCAATGCGGAAGTGTCATCGTCCGGCGTCGACTTTCTGTTTGACAGGATGTCGGAAACAAGCTGTTCCACGAGCAAAGGCCAACCGCCCGTGAGCTTGAGCGCTCGTTCCTCGAAATCCTCGTCCGCCAAGCGCTCCAACACCGCATCGCCACGCCAACGCAACGGCAGGGTGTACCGGTTGTACCGCTGCAACGGCATCACATGAGTCTCGGAGTCCGCTGATGCCGCGAGCCGCAACAGCCACTTCACATTGGGCGCACCCGCGATCAAAGCGGCTGTGCGGGACGCCGCTCGGTCGTGCGGGATGCCAACACCGGCCTGGTCGCCCAACGCGTACTCGAACGCCCTCTGACAGGCGTCGATGTTGGTATTCGCGCGCAGGTCGCCGACAACGAGCGATCGGCGGGTATCGGTCGCGCCCGTCTCGAGCTTCGCCTTGAACTCACCCAGGGTCTTCATGTCGACCCGGTGGAGATCGACGGACCGGGGCTTCACCTCTTCGAGCGTCGCCACGACCTGGTCGATGCCTGTCGCGTCAGAGCCGACCACGACCCGTGCGGAGTTGCCCTTGCTGAACAGTTGCGCGAGTTGGGCGTTGACCAACGGGCTACGGCCCACGTCGTCCTTGCGCACCGGGCGGTAGTACTCCCGGGCTTGTCTGACCGGCAGCGCGGACCGCGACACCCGCGACAGTCCCTGGGTCATTTCATCCATCGACCCCAATGCGCGCAACACCGTCTCGTTGCGGGGCGGTGAGCCAGTGGCGCAGCTCGGCGACATCGGGGACGCAGGCTCGATGATGTGCTGACTCTTCGAGCGCGCAACTCGCTGACGACCCTCCGGGGACGGAGGACCGTGGCCTCACCGAGTGCCTGACGCTCAATCGCGGTCGCTTCAGCCTGGTCCTCCCACCTGTTGCCCGAGTCGTGCCCGAAAGATGGTCGGCACCTACTTGGGCGAGCTTGACCAGCGGCAACGCGTCGCCTCTTGCCTCGGGTGGGCGGCCTGCCGCGCCATGTCGGCCAACGTCGCGGCTCGCAGCGCCCACGATTGCCCCTGCCCGTGCACCACAGCACGAACCTGGAGCAGTCGCCGGCGGCAGGCTCGTTGCCGGCGACGAAACTCCCCAGCACCGACAACACCCAACTCGACCTCGGTGCCGAACGCGACAGGACCAGCGTCGGGCTGGTAACGCCGTCTGATGACCTGCGTCACACGCGTGAGGTGTGGTTGATCTGGAACGGTGTGCCCGACGACCGTTGTCGCGGTGCTACCGACAATGGAAAACGGCCTGCCTACGATGATCCGTCGACAGGCCGTTGACCTGGTAAACCAACTGTGGGCGATACTGGGATCGAACCAGTGACCTCTTCGGTGTGAATGAAGCCTGCCCAAGGCTTCTACCTGCGGAAACAGGATCGCCGCAGGTGAAACGAGACTGTTGGGAGCCGTCGGACGCGGTTCGGTGCCGTTGAACGCGTCCGACGGCTCCCATTTGCTCCCACCGCCTGCTCCCGCGCGCTCCTGGGGCCGCCGGGTGGGGCGCCGCAACAACGTCAGCTGAGGATCCCAAACGGCTGGCACCATGCCTCATGGTGCGTCTTCTGCACGAGCATGAGGAGGTCCGCTGACCTGGGGGCCGGTCCGGGGGGATGGTGGTGTGGTGGTGCACGGGTACGTGGCGAACGGGTTGCTGGGCAGGCTGGTCGGGGCCCGGCTCTGCTCGGTGCAGTTCGTGTACGACTACGTCCAGCTGCGGTTCGACTGCCCCGGTGGGGATCTGCCGGTCCTCACCTGCGATGCCATGCCGACGGTCGTGGTCGCCCACGGCACGTACACCGACGGTCGACCGGGTTACGCGGACGCGCTGAGGTCCCTGATCGCCGCGACCGTGGTCTCCACCGAGGAGGCGGTCGGCGTGGGGCTGCGCCTCGAACTCGACACCGGCGTCCTGTCCCTGCACCCGACACCCGCCGAACTGACCGGCCCCGAGATCGCCACCTTGGACGGCTTCACCGACGACCAGTGGATGTGCCGGCGCCCGGGAGAGGACTCCTTCGAGGACATCAGCTGAGCGGTGGACGGGGTACTGCCTCGGTGTCCCGGTTCGGAAGACCTGCACTGGCCACTTCCTTGGTGTGCGTACGGCGTGGAAATTATGAATCAAATTCGGTTGTCGCGATCTCGGTAACGGTTGTCGAGCGTCCAGGGCTTCATCGGTGACCGGTTCCCGTAACGGTGGATTTCGGTTGACGATCACACGTGTAGGTTGCGGGCCGCAGTCGGGTGATCGGGAGGGTTCGTGTTGGAGGAAGCGTTGGTCGCGTTGGCGGCGGCGGGTGGAACGGCGCTGGTGGAGGCGGCGGCCACGGACGTGTGGACGAAGGCGAAAGAGAGGTTCGCTCGTTTCCTGGGGCGTGGCGACGAGCAACGGGCGCTGGTGGTGGAAGGGCGTCTGGAGCGGACGCGGGCGGAGCTGCTGCCCTTGACGGGTGGGGAGTTGGACCGGGCACGGGAGCTGCGGGCGGCGGAGTGGGCGACGCGGTTGCGGGACGTGCTGGAGGAGCACCCGGAGTCGGCGGAGGAGTTGCGTGGTGTGGTGGAGCAGTTGAGGGCGGAAGGGGTGTCGGTCACGGCGACCACGGGTGACCACAGTGTCATCATCGGCGGTGATTCCACGACGTCTGCGACCTCGGGTGGTGTCGCGGCGCAGGTCATCCACGGGAACGTGTCGACATCGGGAAACCCTCCCCGGCCCGGGACGGATTAGGGCTGACTGTTCCCGGGGGGATGACCCTTCACGCCCATAACGTCTACGTGGCTGGTTCGGGCGGTGTCGCCGCAGGCGCGATCGGCGGTGTTGGGGCGGCGTCCACGGTGCCGTTCTCGGTCGAGCGGGCGGCGTTCGCCCAGTCGGTGGCCGTGCCGCCGGATGTCACGGGCGGCGAGCGGCTGCGTGGCCGGGGCGGAGTGGTCGCGGCTCTGGTCGACAGGTTCGAGGGTGTCGACGACGGTGGGCGATCCCTCCTGCTGCACGGCTTGGGAGGCAGTGGGAAGACCTCGATCGCTGCGGAGGTCGCGCGGAGGTTGTCGGCCGAGGGCGTGGACGTGTGGTGGGTGTCGGCGGTCGACCACGCGCGACTGGTGACGGGAATGCACGCCGTCGGGCACCTGGTGGACGCCGGTGCCGAGGAACTGCGGACCGGCCATGCGGCGGAGGCGGTGTGGCGGCGGTTGAACGCCCGAACCCGGCCCTGGCTGCTGGTGGTCGACAACGCCGACGACCCCGAGGTCCTGGACGTGACCGCGGACGGGGCTGACGGGACGGGTTGGGCGGGCGGCTGGATACGCCCTGTCCTCAACCGGGCCGGCCTGGTACTGGTGACCAGCAGGCGCGGCGGCGGCCGGGCCCAAGGGGGTTCACGGCTGCGGTCGGTGCCGGTGGACATGCTCGATCCCGACGACGGCGCCCAGGTGTTGCTCGACCACACACACGGCCGCGGCGGGGACCTCGCGGCGGCGCGGGCTCTGGCCCAGCGGCTCGGCGGGCTGCCGTTGGCGTTGACACTGGCAGGTTCCTACCTCGCCCGGTCCGTGGACGACCTCTGGGTCGACGACGATGCCGTGACCACGTTCGAGGAATTTCACGCCGCCCTCGACCAGGGCCGGGCGGACCTCATGGGCGTGGACCGTCCGCAGGATCCAGTCGACGGTGCGGATTCGGTGGTCGACGAAATCTGGCGAATGGCGGTCCGTCTGCTGGAGAAGCGGGGACTGTCGCTGGCGGGCCGGTTCATGCGGTTGCTCGCCCGATTCGCCGACGCCCCGCTGCCCTACCGGGACCTCCTGCGGCAGCGCGCCCTGTTCGACTCTCCGGTGTTCGCCGATCTGGACCGTGAACAGGCCGGGGCGCTGCTGCACGAATCCGCCAACCTCAGCCTTCTCACCCTGACCACCGCCGCCGCCCTGGACCCGACCGACCCTCACGTGCCGGTGCTGCGCCTGCACCCGCTGATGCGCGACGCCGGCCACCGCTACCTCGACCCCGTCCACGGTGATGACGACTACCTGACGACGGCCTCACGACTGCTGGTCGACTCCGTCGCGGGCGAACCCGACTGGTCACCACAGGACCACACCAAGTGGAACTTCTGGAACCTGCTCGCCCCTCACGCCTTCCACCTCCTTACCGCCCTCGCACGAACCGACATCGACCCGGTGCTGGTCGACCGCGTGGCGCACACGGTTGACCTGGCAACCCGACACCTGTTCGTCCGCGGCCTGCGCACACAGGCCGAAGCCGAGTACCAGGCCATGCTGCGGACCTGCCGTCACGTCCTCGGCGACGAACACGAACGGACACTCGCGGCACGACACGGCATCGCCCTCACCATTGCCGACAAGGGCGATTTCGCCGCGGCCCAGAGCGAGTACGAGGCTGTCCTCGCTCTCCGGCGGCGGGTGTTGGGTGAGGACCACCCCGGCACCCTCACCACTCGCCACAATCTGGCTGGAGTCTTACAGGATCGGGGTGACTTCGTCACGGCTCAGACTGAACTCGAGGCTGTTCTCGAGACCCAGCGGCGGGTGCTGGGTGAGGACCACCCCGGCACCCTCACCACTCGCCACAATCTGGCCAGTGTCCTACAGGATCGGGGTGACCTCGCTGCGGCCCAGAGCGAGTACGAGGCTGTCCTCGCTCTCCAGCGGCGGGTGTTGGGTGAGGAGCATCCCGACACTCTCACCGCTCGCGTTAACCTCGCCGGTGTCCTACAGGCTCGGGGCGATTTCGCTGCGGCCCAGAGCGAGTACGAGGCTGTCCTCGCTCTCCGGCGGCGGGTGTTGGGTGAGGACCACCCGGCCACCTTTGCCGCTCGTCATAATCTGGCTGGTGTCCTGCGGGCTCGGGGTGATTTCGTCACGGCTCAGACTGAACTCGAGGCTGTTCTCGAGACCCAGCGGCGGGTGCTGGGTGAGGACCACCCTGAAATCCTTGCTGCTCGTCATAATCTGGCCAGTGTCCTACAGGATCGGGGTGACCTCGCTGCGGCCCAGAGCGAGTACGAGGCTGTCCTCGCTCTCCGGCGGCGGGTGTTGAGTGAGGAGCATCCCGACACTCTCACCGCTCGCGTTAACCTCGCCGGTGTCCTGCAGGCTCGGGGTGATTTCGTCACGGCTCAGACTGAACTCGAGGCTGTTCTCGAGACCCAGCGGCGGGTGCTGGGTGAGGACCACCCGGCCACCTTTGCCGCTCGTCATAATCTGGCCAGTGTCCTGCGGGCTCGGGGTGATTTCGTCACGGCTCAGACTGAACTCGAGGCTGTTCTCGAGACCCAGCGGCGGGTGCTGGGTGAGGACCACCCCGACCTCCTCACCGCTCGTCATAATCTGGCCAGTGTCCTACAGGCTCGAGGTGACTTCGTCACGGCCCAGAGCGAGTACGAGGCTGTCCTCGCTCTCCGGCATCGGATGCTGGGTGAGGGCCACCCCGACACTCTCACCACCCGACACAACCTGGCATTGGTTTACGCGGCTACAGGTCGGTACCGAGAGGCCGACGCGGCAATGCGAGCAGTCCTCACTGCACGTCAACGGGTCTTGGGTGCCAATCACCCCGCTACCCAGGCCACAGGACAGAGTCTCAAGGCCCTCAGGAATCATGCCGCCAAAGCGGGTCAGACGATTTTGTGGCATGGCCCGGGAAAACGTAAGAAAAAGGGTAGGAAGCGGTAGGTTAGCCAGCCTATCAGCGTCCGTTCCGAATAGTGGAACAGCTCGTTGTCGGCCTCGTCGCGGGTGTGCAAGGGTCGGCGGCAAACCAACTCGATCTTCAGTGTGGAGAGGAAGTCATCCATCAAGGCACTGTCGTGCGAGTCGTCGACCGAACTCACCGACAGCAGGATGCCGTTGTCCGCCAACCGTTCCGTGAACCGAAAGGCCGTGTAGGTCGACCCGCTGTCACTGTGAAGGATCAACTGCCCATCGCGCACGTCGCGGGACCAGATCGCATACTCCAGGGTGCCCAGAAAGGGCCAGTTCGGTGTCACGGTGGTCACTGGTTTCCAGCCCATGGTCCGGTTGAACAACGCGTCGCGCACGGCTGCGAGCCAGAACACGTCCTCTCCGGTGCTGATCCGAGTCGCGTCGGCGACCCACAACCGGTTCGGCGCCAGCGCGCTGAAGTCCCCGTTCACCCGATCGGATACCAGCGCGGATCGCGGGTCCCGCCTGGTCGATGGTGTCTGCCACTGTTTGCGCAGGAAGGTGTTCTGCAGGCCTGCTGGCGCATCAGCCGCTCGACCCGATTGCGCGACACGCGGATACCTCGACGCCGCGGGATCTGGTGAACTTGCGGGCTGCCGCAGATCCCATCGGAGGCGGTGTTGATGTCGGTGATCTAGGTGGGAATCGCCTCGTGCTCGCGCTCACGGCGGGACGGGCCGGCCAGCCGGGCCACCCAGCCGTGGTAGGTGGAGGAGGCGACACCGAGGGTCCGGAGGACGAAATCGATCCCGAAGCGGCCGCGAAGCTGCTCGACGGGCTTAATGACCGTCGCAGGGTCGAGTTCCGCTGCGAAAAATGCGGACGCGGTCTTGAGGATATCATTGGTCCGCTTGATTTCCGCGTTCTCTTTACGGAGGCGGCGCAGCTCCTCCGACTCGGTCGCGGTGAGCCGATCGTCCCACTCGCCGCGGTCGGCCTCATCCTACCGGATCCAGTTCCGCAACGCCTCCGGATGCACACCCAGCTGCTCGGCCAGGCGCCGGATCACCGGCTTGGCGTCCGACTTCCGGTATAAATGGACAGCCCGAGCTCAAAATTCATCGGGGTACTTCTTCGGTGGTGCTACGGACGACTCCCTCAAGCCCTGTCGAGCCATGTCTGGGAAGCCACCGGGCTGCAGGGGAAGCTCAGCTGTCGCCGATCACCGAATCTTCAGGTGATGAGGTTCTGGGTGTGGCGCAAAACGTCGAGGAGGAAGCGGGGTGGTGGGGTGGTGAGGCGGCGTGCGGTGATGAAGTAGACCAGGGCGTTCTTCTTGCCGGTCGCCAGTCCGTCCGCCACCACTTGTCGGGTTTGGTCGTCCCAGCCGGTCCACTGGGAGCTGAGCAGGGGTTCGAGGGTGTCTTCGAGGACGGCGTAGCGGGCGTGGGCGCCGGTGTCGGGGAAGTCCTCGACGTCGGCTTCCAGGTAGGTGAGCAGTTTGCGGTTGTCGGCGATGTCCTTGGCGACTTTCTCGTCCACCTTGTCCTGCGACTTGCCACGCCGGATCATCAGGTCGCCGCCGTTGCGGTCACCGTCGAACATGGCGTAGCAGGGCACGCCGAGTTCGGTGAGGATGGCGTGGGCGAGCATGATGTTGGTCTTGCCGCCGACGTCGGCGACGGTGATGCCCCGGCTCAGCAGCGAGGTCACCGAGGACTTCTCGGCCAGTCCTTCCAAAACGGCCTTGTCGGTGGTGCCCTCGACGAGGATGGCGGCGTTGGCGAACAGCGCCTCGGACAGCTTGGACGCGGCTACCGCGTCGAGCTGGGCCGGCACGGAGTGAAGGCTGCCGGCCAGTCGTTTCTCGACCTCGGCGATCGAGGTGGACCTCACCACCACCTCGGGCGCGCGCCCGTCGGGTGCCCGGGTGGCCCTGGTGACACGGCGGACCTGGTCGAACTTGCCCGCGTCGATGAAGTGGGGGCTGTGGGTGGCGTAGGCGATCTGGAAGTTCTGGTCCTCCTCCTCGGCGAGCGCGCGCAGCACGGAGGCGAAGGAGCGGGCCTGCACCGGGTGTTGGAACAGTTCAGGTTCTTCGATGGCCAGGCAGATGGCGCCGTTGCCTTGGCCTGCCGAGCCGCGTTCGGCGAGCAGTTGCAGCGCCGAGACCAGCAGGGTCCGCTGGAAGCCGTGCCCTTGTTTCTCGACTGGCGTGTCGATCTTGGAGTCCAGGATGGACACGCCGAACTGGGTGCGTGGCGGCTTGATCTCCTGCTTGTGGGCGTGGACCTGGACCGTCCTGCCCACGGTGTACTGGCCGACCGCGGTGGACAGCGCGGTGGACAGCTCCAGCAGTTGTTCCTTGAAGTTGCGCTCGAAGATCTCCTCCTGCTGCCGCTCGACCGAGGCGGCCAGTTCCTTGATGTCCTCGTCTGCGGCCGCGCGGTTGACGGAGCGTTCCAGGATCATGCTGATCAGGGCACCGCGGCCGTCGCGGGACTCCTCCCCGGCGCGCAGGTCGGCGCTGACGAAGACGTAGTCGAACCGGCCCGACATCACCGCCTGCCCGGCGAAGCCGAACAGGTTGGTCACCTCGACCTGCGAGTCCTCCAAGCGGTGCGGGTTCTCCAGCTCCCAGGTCTTGAGCACCTGCTCGCAGACCTGCATGGACTTCCACGGGGGAAGGTCGAGCTCCGGATGGGCTTCCCGAACCTCCAGGTAACGCGCCTTCTTGTCCGTGGCGGATCCGGCCTCGCGGATCGGGCCGAACACCGGGAAGGCACGGGCGTTGCCGCTCATCATCTCCGAGCCGTCGGCGTGCCGGATCTTCCAGATCACGCACTTGTCGGACTCCACGGTGACGTACTTGCCTAGCTGCACGCGGTCGTCGTCGGTGAGCCGGTCGAACTCCACCTCCACCGACAGCCGGCCCTCGGCGCCGTGGGTGAGGTCGTCGTCGGCCAGGTCGGAGGCCTTCGGGCCGTTGAAGAACCAGTCCAGAGCGCGCAGGACGGTGGACTTGCCCACCCCATTCGGGCCGATCAACGTCGTGACATCGTCGAAGCGCACCTCCACGTCTTCCAGGCAGCGGAAGTTCCTGATCCGAACTCTGGCGATCCTCACCGCGGGCGCATCCCAACTCTCGACCGTGCCATCCGCCGACCATCGTGATCATGTCGGCGCGTTGTGGATCACATCGACGCCGAGGCGATCTTCGCTACGCCACTCGACAGCGGTTCACTCGATCGAGTTACACGGATGTGTTGTCGGTCAGTCATCGAAGACCTCGGAACGGGCAACATGCTTACTACGCGTACACGACCGGAGGAATGACGTCGGTCGTTCCACCAGCTCACACTCGGATGTGGTGACCGATCGTCACAACGCTGGAGGTGTCGTGAGCCAAGGACTGCTCTTCGGGCCCGACGACGTCCCCACCGCCAAACCGGTTGGGGACGCGTGGCAGCGAATGCGAGTGCTGATCACAGTCAAGGCGGCACCGAACCCGTCGGAGACCTATGGCGAGACGGTGTGCGTGGCCGGTATCCGCCTCGACCTCGACTCACCCGGCTGGGTCCGCCTCTACCCGATCAACTTCCGCGAACTCGACAGCCCTCACACCTTCAAGAAGTACGACGTCGTGTCGCTGCGCGCCAAACCCGCCAGGAGTGACTTCCGCGCCGAGAGCTGGCGCCCGGACATCACCAGCGTGCGCACCGAGGACCACCTCAGATCGTGGAAACGACGTTGCGCCCACGTCGAGCCCTACGTCCGCGACTCCATGTGCGCGATCAAGGAAGCGGTTCACGCGGATCCGTGCGCAGCCTCTCTCGCCGCCATCCGACCCCACCGCGTCCTCGGCATCGACATCAAGCCCCACCCCGGTTGGAGCCCGGAAGACCAGCGCAAGATCGACCGCCACGTCAGCCAACCCGACCTGACCGGCGGCGACCGAATCGCCCTGCAGGCACCGCGGTTCCAAGGGTGGTACCGCTACCGCTGCACACCCGACTGCGGCGGTCACCGCCAGGGCATCCTCGACTGGGAGTTCGTCGCCCTGCAACGCACCCTGGGAAACCGGAACGACGACGACCTCGTGCGTGAGCTACGAGCCGCCTACCTCGACCGGATGTGCGCCCCGCACCGCGACACCGTGTTCTACGTCGGCAACCAGGCCAAGAGCCCGCGCACCTTCAGCGTCCTGGGCGTCTACTGGCCCGAACGCTAGACCGACACCAAATCCAGCCGAGCGCGAATGGCCTGCAGCACCACGTGCCGGTGACAGCGCTCCTCGTCGGCCTCGAAGCACATCACCGCCACCCGACGCTGCCTCGCCAACACGGTCAACCGATCCAAAGCCCCGTCCGCGGCCTCGACGTCGAGCAGTTCCGCATACCGCCCGCGAGCCTGTGACAACGCCGCACCGTCACCCGCGAAGCCCGGCCGGTTGTCCTTGGGGTTGCCCAACTCGCGCAGGTGCAGGTACTCCACCCCGGCCGACGACAGCGCTTCGGCCAACGCGCGCTTGCTGAACCCCTTCTTGCGCGAAATCGGCGTCAGCCGGACGTCGGCCAGGACCTGCACCCCGAGGTCGGACAGCCGCGACACGAAGCCCTCCACATCCAGGCCCTCATACCCGACACCCACCACACCCGACGTCCTTCGCACAACCCGACTCTGTCACAGGCCTCTGAACTGCAGAACACCGACCGGTCTTCACAAGCGCCCGCACAGGCCACCGATGTGCAGGACGGCGGCCCATCAGCGCCCAACGGCGGCGTCGGCGCCCGGTTCGCCGGCCAGACGACCACGCTGCTGAACAGCTCGAGGACACCATCGCCCTGTCGTGGTGGAAGTTCACAGGAAGCGGTTCAGAAGAGGTCGGTGTCCTGCCACTGCACGCAGGTCGGGCGTGTGCCGGTCTGCAGCAGTTCGTGCAGGGCCTTGCGCCACGTTTCCAGCGGTACCACGGCGTTGTTCGGGAAGGTGGTTTTGGTCGCCTTGTCCATGTACAGGGCGGGTGCGTCTTCCGGCGGGTCGGTCTGGGGGAGGGTGATCCAGGCGCCGCCGTGTTCGTCGGGTGTGGTGGCGTCGGGTGCGAAGTCGGGGGGTCCGCTGCACAGGATGGCGCCGATCCCGGCGTGGCGGTCGGCGTCGATCTTGATCTCGTGGTCGGGGTAGCGCCCGTTCATCAGGCGGGGCCGGTCGCGCACGGTGATCACCGGCGGGTGTGGCTGCGGGTGGTCCAGGATGTGGTCCAGTACCCGGTCCAGCTCCTCTGGGGTGGTGACGAGCCGTGGTTGGTCTGCGGTGTCGTGGTCGTCGCGGTAATACCAGATGTTCAGTGCCGCGTTCACCGCGGACTCCTTCCCTTGAACACCAGCGGCCGGTCCTCGGTGGGGTCGTGCACCACCAGGCTCTGCCCTTCGTACAGGATGTCCTCGACCAGCTTGCGGCAGGACAGGTCACCCTGGCAGACCTTGTTGTTGATCACCAGTTCGACCGTGTCCCGGCCGCTGGTGCGCATTCTCCAAGCCACCTTCGGCTCCACGTGCATCGCCACGAACGGCATCCCCGGCCTGAGCAGGATGCCCGCCTCGAACAGGTGACGGGCGATCTGCGGCGACTCGGGACCCTTGCCGCTCTGCACCAGCACCGGCTGACCGGTCTCGTCCTCGTAGCGCCCGGAGGTGATGTAGTCCGGCAGTTCCCGGCGCTGTCGGGCCACCCGTTGTGCTTCCGTGCCCGACGGGTCGGACGAGGGCGTCGTCTGGAGGGAAGAGCTCGATGCCGGGCGGTGGGCGTCGTGGTCTCCGAGCAGCCGGTTCAGCAGCTCCTGAAGTCGGGCGTCGAGGTCTGCCAGCCGCCGGGCGAGTCGTCCTGCGCCCTCGACCACCGCTGTCCACTGCCGGACCACCTGCGCTGCCCGGTCCTCCAAGGCCACGGCACCCCGGCAGGCGCTGCGGAGCAACTCCAGGGCGTCACGTGCCAGTTCCCCAGCCTGTCGCACCGCTGCGGCACACTCGCCGGTCTTGTCCCTGGCCCCGTTGGACCTGCTGGGCGACCTCCCGCACGCTGGCCAACGTTGCCCTCCTTGAGGAGCATCGTGGCAGTCAAGCCGTCGGGACCGGTACGCGACACGGGAATGTCGATGCGGTAGGACCCGACCGGGTGCACGCGCTGTTCCCTACTGGTGTGGGTGGTCAGGCGGGTCGGGCTGTGGGATCGGTGCTGGTTTCTGCGTATGTGTTGGGGAAGTCGGATGCAAGCGTGGGCCGGGATTGCGGTAGGTCCTGTGGTGGTGTGTCGGACAGGCGTTGGGTGATGTCCTGCACCGTGGGCCATGGCCGCAGTTGCCGCCGGACCCGAGGCCGTGGCGTCGTCGGGGAGATGTCATCAGTGGGTGGGTCGTCCGGGCCGGCTACGCGGTCGAAAACGAGCAGGGCTTCGCGGAGGGCCGCTCGGAGCCGTCCGACCTCCAGCGGGGCGAGCATGACCGGTTCGCCGCCGGGGCAGCCGAGCGAGATCCCCTTGGCGGCCAGGCGAACGTCCAGCCGTGCTCTGTGGCCCGAGTGATCGCGGCAGGTCACAGACCAGGTGGTGGGATCGCGCTGCCAACCCAGCCGCGACAGCAGACGAAGCAGGGGACTTCCTCGCCGATGACGGGCCACGTGATCTCACCCGACCCTTGGCCCTGGTATGCCGATACCAAACTGGTCTTGCCGCTCTATGGGCACTGGTGGGATGCAGGTATTTTATCCGTGGTCAAGCATTTATTGACTCCTCGATAGAACACCGCTCAACCTACCACGTCATATTCGTGTCGAAAGAGTAATGGCGCTGTCGGGTGGATTTGTTGGAGTGATTATTTTTACTATTCCTTCGGCGTGGTAGGCGGTGGAAGTTGGCGTGTGCCGTCGGCGAGTTCGTGTACGTACCGGACGGTGCGTTCGTCGGTGCCCAGGGCGGTGGCCAGGGCTCGGTTGAGGTGTCGATCTGCGGTGTGGTGGTTGCCGGACAGGCGGCATGCTCGGCTCAGCAGAGCCTGGCATTCGGCGAGCCGACGAGGATCGGATGACGGGTTGGTGTCGGTGGCGCGAGTCAGGTGTTTGATGGCCGCGTCGGGACGTCGGGCCTCGATCATCAGGGTTCCGAGGTATGCCAGGGTGCGGGTGAAGCCGGTGGTGTGGTGGTGGCGGCCGTAGGTCTCCAGCATCTGGTCGGCGCAGTCGACGACTTTGTGCAGTCGGCCTTGGGCGCGGTAGGTGCGGGAGAGGTCGAGCAGTGCCGAGGCGGTGGCGTCGGGGTTGTCGTCACGTCGGCGGTGCACGGCCAGCTCGTGCCTGCCATGCAGGACGGCCAGCGGCAGGTGGTCGTGGTCGCGCAGCACTCCGGTTCCTCGGCGCAACGTCCGGGCCGCTTCCAGCGAGGTGGGCAGGCGCGTGGCCATGGCGACGCCGCACTCGTGCAGCAGCCGCAGGATGCCCTCGTCGACATGCCGGGGGACCGCCGACCACAGTTCGGTCAAGGGGCCGAGGACGGCTTCTGCGTGCCCGGCGGCGATCGCCGCGTTCAAAACCGTGGCGGAGTAGTGGAGGTCGACCTTCGGGGGTGGTGTGCTCTCCGCCCCGATACTGCTCGGCGGTTCGGCGACGTGGTCGGGTGTGGGGTTGGTGCCGGTCATCGTCGTTGAGGTTTCGGGTTGGTGTGGGTGATGTCGAACAGGTCGGTGAAGGTCATGGGTGCCAGAGCGGTCAGTGCGCCACCGATGAAGGCGGGGCCGGGCTGAAGTTGGCCGGTGAGGACGCGGGTGACGGTGGACCGGTTGACGTCCATGGCCCTGGCGAGGGCGTAGTCGGAGTGGAAGCCGGCGAGCCTCATGGCTTTGGTGAAGGGCTCGGTGCGCAGCCGGATGGTGTGGGGCATGGCCGTCTCCTGATAACGGGTCAGGCGGCTTTGCGGTCGTAGAGGCCGGTCCACCAGGACAGCTTCCGACGGGTCTGCTCCGCGTCCAGGGCCGTGGTGTCGAGATGGCGCATCTTCTGCCGGTAGGCCGCTACCGAGTCGGGATCGTCGTGGAACGCGGTGGCGACGTCGGTCTCCGTGTAGACCAAAGGCTTGTTTGGAGCCTCGAAAGTCAGCAGCGTGCAGGGGTGCCGCAGGTGCGCGTGGAGCCCGGCGGCCAGTGGGATGACGCGCAGGGTGGTGTGGGGCCATTCGCACATCAGCAGCAGGTGCAGCAGCTGATCACGCATGACCGTCAGGTCGCCGACGGTCATGCGCAACGCCATCTCGTGGACGTAGAACACCACTCGCGGGCCAGACTGGCGTTGCAGGAGCCGCTGGCGGTCGCTGCGGGCGGTGACCAGCTCGGGGTCGCCGGTCAGGGCCAGGGTGTAGTTCTCGGTCTGGGCCAGGTCGGGGACGGTGACGGGGTCGTAGGCGGTGATCGTCTCCGCGATCTCCTCGTGCACCGACAGGGCCACCAGGCTGTCGGGCCGCTGGTGGTGCGGACGGAGGAAGCTGCCGGTGTCCGGCTCGGCGGCGATGCTCAGGACGTGGTCACGAGCCGCCTTGTCGGCCCGGCAAAAGCCCAGCAGGGCGGCGATGTCGACCGCGCTGGTGCCCCGAGTCCCCTTCTCCAGCTTGGACAACTTGCCCAACGACCAACCCAAGGCCTCGGCGACCTTCGGAGCGGGCATCTCGACTGCCCGGCGGATCCTGCGGATCACCTCACCCAGTTCCCGGCTGTGCGCGTTGCTCAGGCGCACAGCCGGCGACTTTCCCTCGGTCTCCATGATTTCCTTCCTCGGGATCTCTCCGGTCACTGTTGCGGTGTGGCAACGAGTGGCGGCACGACGCTTCGCATGATTGCCCGGCTGCTCATGATCAGTGCTGTGCAGCCAATCAAGGACCGCAGGTCCCGGGAAGGTCAGATTCCAGGGAACGTCGGGGCAGGCCAGGGCAAATGGGCCAATGGTCACGCCGAGCCCATGCATTGCCACCGGGAATGAGAAAACTCTTCTATGGTCTGTAGAAGGCGGTGAACAGATCGGAACCTATGTAGAAGACCTGTCAGGGCGGGGCAGATTTCAGGGCAGATCGATGCGGACCAGCGAGAACCTGTTACTTCTCGTGTCAGTCCGGCTACGATCCGTTCCGTATCGGAAGGGGGTGCGGTGAGTCGTGCCGGAACCGAATGACCTGCTGCGTGCCGCGCGTGAACGCACCGCATCGGCAGCGTTGCCCGCGGAGTCGATGTCGCGTCGGGAGTTGGCCGAGGCGGTCAACAACTGGCTGTGGAAGACCACGGGCAAGCGCTACAGCCTGGACGCCCACACCATCGCACGCTACGAACGCGGTGCGGTGCGCTGGCCAGGTGCCCACTACCGAGCGGGACTGCGTCACGTACTCGGCGCGGCCACCGACGCCGAGCTCGGTTTCCGAGCCTCCAGCACCCTTCCAGTTGTCTCGCCCAGTGCGGTCGACCGCGGTGTGGAGGAAGTGCCCCTGCCTGGCAAGGGGGCGGGCTCTGGCTCGATCCAGTCCGTGCGGGGCGCGCCTAGCCTGGAGAGCGTGGACCGCAAAACTTTCCTGACCGGTGCGGTCGGTGCGGGGATCGGGATCTGGGCGACGCGTCAGCGCCCGGTGGCCGTTGTCGACACCGACGACCTGGCCACGGCGATCTCGGGACCGACCGCTCACTACCGGCGCATGGAGTCGGCGATCTCCTCCGATCAACTCGTCGGTGCGGTGGAGGCGCACCTTCGCCTGGCGAAGGCAGTGGTGGCCGACAAACTGCGCACCCAGAGCGGCTTTCGCGTGTTGTCGGAGACCGCCGGGCTGGCCGCGTGGCTGGCCTTCGACCGCGACGACCACGCCACCGCGCGCACGCGCTATGCCGACGCCGTCGGCTACGCCCAGCGTGCCGGCCACTCCCTGCTGGCCGCCTACATGACCGCCAGCCTCGGCCACTTCGCCGTGGAGGCAGGACATGCCCGGCCGGGGGTGATGCTGCTCGATCGCGCCAACACCCAGCTCGACGCCACCGCTCCGGACAGCGCGCGGGCCTGGCTGGCGTCGCTGCACGCCGTCGGACACGCGGCGCTGGGGGACCGCACCGCGACCTACCGGGCGCTGCGCGCGGCCGAACGCCTCACCGGCCGGGGACGGGGGGAACCCCAGTGGCCGTGGGTGTTCGGCTTCGACCGAGCCAAGGCTGCCCGGTACCGCGCCGCGGCATTGGCACGCCTGGGCGACACCCGCACCGCACGTGACGCCTACACCGAAGCTGAACCCTCGTTGACCGCGCCGAAGCCCCGTGCTCTGGCCCAGGTGGAACACGCGCACCTGCTCGCCGCTGACGGCATGATCGAGCAGAGCTGTGACCTGGCGGTGGAAGCATTGGCGGTCGGCCGGACCTACGGCTCGGAGCGCATCACCGCCCGCGTCCGCCGGTTCCGGGAAAGCCTGCCCGCCCACACCCGCGAAGCCTCCGCCCTCGACGACGCCCTGGCCGCCCTCTACGAGCGGGAGACGTGATGGCGCGACTGGCCGTCACCGGACACCGCGGCCTCTCCAGGAAAACGGAACAGCTGGTCGACGCCGCCCTGCGCGACTTCGTCAACGCACGAGCCGAAGACGACCTCGTCGGCCTGTCCTGCCTTGCCGACGGAGCCGACACGCTGTTCGCCCACGCCGTTCTGGACATCGGCGGCTCGCTGGTGGTCATCGTGCCCGCCCGCAAGTACCGCGAGCAGCTCCCCGAGATCCACCACGCCACCTACGACCACCTGATGTCCTCCGCCACCGACGTGATCGAGCTCGACCACGTCGAATCGGACTCCGCCGCGCACATGGACGCCGGCCTCCGGATGCTCCACGAGACCGACGAACTGGTGGCCGTCTGGGACGGACAACCCGCTCGCGGCTACGGCGGCACAGCAGACGTCGTCAACGCAGCCCGCCGCGCGGGAATCCCGGTCACGGTCATCTGGCCGGACGGCGCGACCCGAGACTGAAGTGCACCGGGAACGACCGCCCAAGGGGCTCAGAAAGCGGCCCACGTCCAAGGCTTGGGGACGTCGCCTCGTAGGCACGCCAGGCGATGGGCGAGTTCCCGCTGGGCGGTGACGTCGGTCGGTGCTTTGCGGGGCAGGAAGCAGACCCAGCGGAGTTCGTAAATGGTAGCTGGGGCATAGCCTCGCCAGGTGTGGCGTAGTAACCGCCCTAGGCATCGACGAAGGCGACGCACTCGGCGACGGTGGCCCGGGCGAAGTCGCGAGGATGCCTTGCGGGGCATCGCCGTAGACAGCTGTTGCTGTCAGTAACCAAAGGGAGATCTTCTGCGCGCACAGTAACTTCCGTTGAAGGTTCAGATGGGGGATCATATAGGGGATCAGGTTGGGGATCCTGTTAGAACGCTACCCCCTGTGAGTCGTAAAAGAGCTGATCAGGGGCCTGTAGGGGGATCCGCTGGTATCCCAGACTCGCTTGCCCACAAGCCGTAAAGACATCGGAGCGGCCGTGGTCGGCCTGGCGCCCTGCCTCAGGTCTCACCGCAACGTGCCGTGCACATGGCATTGCGGACGATGTGCGGTTGGCGTTGGCGGTGGCGCAGGAACCGGCGGGTCTCGTGGGCGAGGTGGTCGGCGTTGTGAGCTCGTGAGGCGCTGACGTTGTGCTTGAGGTCGGCATTGAGCAGCTCGTCCGGGTCCGGCTCGGGGCTGTGGCCGGGCATCAGGTGCAGTTCGACCCGGCTGGCGTTGGCTTCCAGCTAGGCGCGGACGGCCTTGCTGCGGTGCACGGGGTGTCGGTCGGCGATGGCGTGTACCTTCCGGCCGTCCTGGCGCGCCGTGCGGTCGAGGAATCCGGTGAACACGGTGAACCGGTCGGTGAACACGGTGAACCACAGTGCGCCCCGGGAGGCGACGGCGGACATGACGCTGACCTGCAGGCGTTTCCCAGTCACCCGCACGATTGGCGTCCTGCCCTTCGGCGCCTAGGGCCTGTCCTCAAAGCGGGTGCGGTTGGTCTGCTTTGATCTTGGGTCGTGATCCGCAGGCACGAGTTGAGCGATGAGCAGTGGCGGACCAT